>CAIYKV010000107.1 GCA_903926855.1 uncultured Bacteroidota bacterium
ATATGATAGACGCAGTAGTAAAATGTGTGCGACAGCTTGCGATACTTTGGCATACCCAAATATACTAGCTATCGCATTTACTCCTGACCACCGCCTATGGCGGTGGTTTTAATAACCATAATAAAAAAGGCTGCACAATTGTACAACCTCTGTGAACCGGATTGGATTCGAACCAATGACCTGCTGCTTAGAAGGCAGCTGCTCTATCCAGCTGAGCTACCGGTCCATTTGCTATAAATGACCCTAAAGGGCTGCAAAATAACGGAAAAAACCTATGCCAAGCAAGCAGAGAATGATCTATAACCGATTATTCATTCAAAATCAGTCAATCCTGATGGTAAATCACTTTACTTTGCCTTAAACGATTGCCCGAATGAGTTATAATTACCTTCCCTTGGATCATACCTGGCTCCATTTTAGCCAGGTTAAGCATCTTCTGGATTTTGACCAAAGGATTTCCATCACGTTTGCTGCACATGAGAAGATTTTGGCTTGCAGGAGTTACCTGGACAAGAAAATGGAGGAAAAAGACAGGCTTTTCTATGGTATCAATACCGGCTTTGGGTTTCTGCAGAATGTTAAGATTGATGCTTCTCAGATAGAACAGCTGCAATATAACCTGCTGGTATCTCATGCCTGCGGATTAGGCGAAGAAGTGCCGGCAGAAATTGTAAAGCTGATGCTGATGTTAAAAATTAAATCGCTTAGTTATGGGAATAGCGGTGTTCAGATAGATACGGTGATTCGTTTAATGGACATGTATAACAACGGTGTTCTGCCCGTTATTTATACCCAGGGCTCACTGGGAGCTTCCGGTGATCTGGCGCCATTAAGTCATCTTAGCCTGCCCCTGATTGGTTTGGGTGAAGTATACCTGGAAGGAGAAAGAATGCCCGCCGGACAGGCCATGAAAAGATTTGGATGGGAGCCTATCCATCTGCAAAGCAAAGAGGGACTGGCCCTGATCAATGGTACACAATTTATGAGCGCTTATGGGATGTATTGCCTGAAAAAAGCAGAACATTTATTGGAAATGGCTGACCTGATTGCTGCCTTATCTTACGATGCATTCGATTGTACCCCCGAACCGCTTGATGAACATATTCATGCGTTAAGACAACATAAAGGACAAGTAGATAGCGCTTCCCGATTACGGTTTTTATTGCAGGGAAGCCGGATTACACCAAAACCCAAACAGCAGGTGCAGGATCCGTATTCTTTCCGTTGTATTCCGCAAGTTCATGGGGCCAGTAAAGATGCATTTGACCATGTTTTGCAGGTATTTATCCGTGAGATAAACTCTGTTACGGATAATCCGAATATTTTTCCGGAAGATGACCTGATATTAGGCGGGGGTAATTTTCATGGTCAGCCTTTGGCCCTGGTACTGGATTATTTTGCCATCGCCATGAGTGAATTAGCCAATATTTCGGAAAGAAGAACTTACCAGCTGATCAGCGGACAAAGAGGCTTACCCTTATTTCTGGTAAAAGACCCGGGATTGCACTCAGGATTTATGATTCCACAATATACAGCAGCTGGAATTGTGAGTGAGAATAAGCAATTATGCACCCCCGCATCGGTTGACAGTATTTCCTCATCCAATAACCAGGAAGACCATGTTAGCATGGGGGCCAATGCTGCTACCAAGTGTATGCGGGTCATCAATAACGTTGAAAAAGTGCTGGCCATTGAATTATTAAGTGCTGCCCAGGCCCTGGAGTTCAGGAGACCTTTGGAAACATCACCCATATTAGAAAAGCTAATGAAGGCTTTCCGGGAAAAAATAAGTTTTAACAGCGCCGACAGAGTCTTGCATACTGATATGATAACAGCGATTTCTTTTATCAGATCGTATATCATTGGAGAAAAAGCACCTGAATAACCAATTAATTACAGATTCGCTGGTTTCGGTTTTAATAAAAGCGTATCATTGTTACCTAAAATAATTACATGAAAAAAATATTTACCCTCTTAGTGGTTTCAATGATAGCTTCTTCAGCAGTTTTGGCGCAATCAACCGAACTGAAAATATCAGAAAAAGTAAAAGTTACTTTTCCAGGTAAACCTGAAGAAAAACAAGGACCCAATGGTGCCGTTATTCATTTTTATACGACCAAAGACAGCAGTACTGCCTACATGGTTGTGAATGTAGATCTTAGTCAGATGGGGTTAACTGCCGAAATGATTACTGCCTATGGCGATGCATTATGGGAGCAAATGAAAGGTTCTATGGTTGCGCAGATACCGGGTGCCGTGCTTACCAAAGATCAAATCAGTACTTTCAAAGGCAAAAGTTCCTTATATACTGAAATTGATGGCACTAACTCCACTGCACCTTTAATGAAACAGAAAAAAGCTTTTGGCTATTCCTTTTTTGTAGGCGCCGTACTTCACCAGGTAACTTATTATTCTTCATCACCCACTGCAAAAGCAGATGATGCCGCTTCCTTTTTTAATAGTGTTGTAATTGCTGATTAATTGATTCCAGAATAGTTGTAGAAAGGTAGCCGGAAGGCTGCCTTTTTTACTTACTGCCATATAGGTTTGTTCAATCGTTTACCTGCCTTGAATTGGGTATCCTGTTCATCATTTGATTCCTTACCTTTGCTCACTTTGAAAAGTCAAACCAATGAGTGAAGAAAAGAGCCTGAATTTTATTGAAGAAATTGTGGAGGAGGATCTGAAAAACGGTAAATATACCTCCATTACCACCCGTTTCCCCCCAGAACCCAATGGATACCTGCATATTGGTCATGCCAAAAGCATTTGCCTGAACTTTGGTTTAGCAAAAAAATATGGTGGCAAAACCAATCTCCGGTTTGATGACACGAATCCGGTAACAGAAGAAACAGAATATGTAGATAGTATCAAGGAAGATGTGCGCTGGCTGGGATTTGAGTGGGCAAACGAATTCTATGCCTCAGACTATTTTGAAAAATTATACCAGTTTGCCGTTGTATTGATCGAAAAAGGCCTTGCTTATGTAGATGATAGCACCAGCGAAGATATTGCTGCACAAAAAGGAACACCTACCATTCCTGGCAGCAGAAACCAGTATGCCGATAGAACTCCTGCTGAAAATTTAGCACTGTTTACGGATATGCGCGCAGGCAAATTCCCCGACGGATCAAAAGTATTGCGTGCTAAAATTGATATGGCTTCTCCTAATATGTTGTTGAGAGACCCGATTATTTATCGCATCAAACATGCCCATCACCATCGTACCGGAGATACCTGGTGTGTATATCCGATGTATGATTTTGCGCATGGACAAAGTGATTCTATCGAAAATATTACCCATTCCATTTGTACCCTTGAGTTTGTTCCTCACCGTGCTTTATATGACTGGTGTATTGAAAACCTGGGCATCTTTCCATCCCGCCAATATGAATTTGCCCGTTTAAATATGACGTATACCGTTATGAGTAAACGTAAATTATTACAGTTGGTAAATGAAGGACATGTAAATGGATGGGATGATCCACGTATGTCAACCATCAGCGGTATGAGAAGAAGAGGATATCCCGCTGAGAGTATCCGCGAATTTTGTGACAGAATTGGGATCGCCAAAAGAGAGAACCTGATTGATGTTGGGTTGCTGGAATTTTGTGTTCGGGAGCAATTAAACAAAATTGCGCTGAGAAGAATGGTGGTGTTTGATCCGTTGAAGATTATCATAACCAATTACCCAGATACAACCGAATTGCTTAGCAGTGAGAATAATCCCGAAGATCTAAGTACAGGTCACCGCGATATCCCTTTCAGCAGGGAATTGTATATTGAGAAGGATGATTTTATGGAAATACCTTCCAAAAAATATTTCCGTCTGGCACCAGGTCAGATGGTTAGGTTAAAAAGTGCCTATATCATCAAATGTGAAGAAGTCATCAAAGATGCAGATGGGAATATAACCTCATTGCATTGCACGTATATTCCTGAAAGTAAGAGTGGCTCTGATACATCTGGAATCAATGTAAAAGGAACCCTTCATTGGGTAAGTGTAGCACATGCGATCAAAGCAGAAATCAGGCTGTATGACAGGTTATTTACAGTGGAAGATGTAGCGAATGCAGAAGGTGATTTCAAAGATCATATCAATCCTGCATCCTTACAGGTGATTGAGAATGCCTATGCAGAACCTGCTTTGTGTAAGGATAGCGCGGATGACCGTTATCAATTTATCCGCAAAGGATATTTTTGTCTGGATAAAGAAAGTACTGCAGAAAAACTGGTGTTTAACCGAACCGTAACCTTAAAAGATGGCTGGGCGAAAGAAGTAAAAAAAGCCTGATCTGTTGTGTGCATAGTTTTGGGTTACTTACTTGTTTCTAATGCTGTTTCAAAATATTTATTGCAATTCGTGTGGACCTGATTCAATCATTTCAAGATCATTGGCAAAAAGAGTTTAGCGGATTGCTGTGTCCGGATAGCAGGTTATTAGTAACCGTTAGCGGAGGGGTAGATAGTGTGGTTTTGCTGGAACTTGTTGCGGCTACTTCATTGTCTTTTGAAATAGCACATTGTAATTTTCAATTAAGAGGAGAGGAGAGTGAAAGAGACGAATCATTTGTACGATCCCTGGGAGAAAAGTACCGGAAAGAAGTACTGGTAAAGCGATTTGATACAAAAAATTATGCCACTCAAAATAAACTCTCAATCCAGGAAGCCGCTAGAGAATTAAGATATGCATGGTTTGCCGATCTGACCAGGGAATGGGATCTGGCATTGGAGAATCATTCAATTTCATCTCTGAAGCACTTTGTATTGACTGCCCATCATGCAGATGACAATATAGAAACCATGTTGATGCATTTTTTCCGTGGTACGGGGATTCAGGGACTAACAGGTATCCAACCCTATATCAGGGAAAAAAATCTAATTAGACCGCTGCTGCATTTTCGTAAGCATGAGATTAGGGAATTTGCGCAGGTAAAGGGACTTTCTTTTGTTGAGGATTCTTCGAATGCTTCTGATAAGTACACAAGAAATTATTTTCGCAATCGGTTATTGCCACAGATTCAGGAAGTGTATCCACAGGTAGCAGAAAATCTTTTACAAAATATTCAACGTTTTACTGAGATAGACATTTTATATCGCCAGTCCGTGCAACAGTTTATCAAAAAATCAGTTTTTCAAAAAGGGGAAGAATGGCATATTCCGGTACTAAAATGGAAAAAAGCAATTCCCTTACACACTATCAGTTGGGAAATCATCAAGCCATATGGCTTTACTGCGATGCAAACGGAAGAAGTGATCAAACTACTGGATGCGGCGAATGGTGCTTACCAGGCATCCCCAACCCATCGAATTATCAGGAACCGGCAATGGGTAATCATTTCTCCAAATGAAACACAACATACCGGTCATATTTTGATTGAGAAAGAAGATACCCATGTTTTGTTTAGAGATGGGAGTCTTTTAATAAAAAAGTCATCTCCAAAAAATCTGCAAATAAATCCATCATCGGCCGAAGCTTGTTTGGATGCAGCTATGGTTCAATACCCTTTGCTTCTGCGCAAATGGAAACAGGGTGATTATTTTTATCCCTTGGGTATGCAGAAAAAAAAGAAAATCAGTCGATTCCTGATCGATCAAAAATTGTCTAAATCAGACAAAGAAAAAGTATGGGTGGTAGAATCAGATCGTAAGATTCTTTGGGTGGTTGGCTATCGGATTGATGATCGATATAAAATCAGCCCAAAAACCAAAGAAGTGCTTACCATATCCTATCTCAGATAATCCATGATTTCAGATACAATACTTTGCAGGGGGCGGAACTCTGAAAAGAACTGACAGGTTACTGCCAGAAATACCACACCAAATATAGCACCCCAGATATGCGCTGAATGATTGATATTACCCTGCCCTTTTTTAGCGAGATAGGCTGACAAAATCAAATAGATTGGCCCGAAAATAAAAGCGGGTATAGAAAAGGGAATGGGAAATATTCGGATGCCCATGGTAGGGAACAAAAGAATACCGGCAAAAAGCACCGCCGAAACCGCACCCGAAGCACCGAGGCTTCTGTAATAATAGTTGTCTTTATGTTGCAGATAAGTAGGTAATAAACAGGCAACCAGCGAAGCAAGGTACAATAGTGCAAAAAATAGCTTTCCCATTCCACCATAAATACTGAGAAATGCTTTTTCAACAGGATCACCAAAAAAATAAAAAGTAAACATATTAAATGCCAGATGCATAATATCGGCATGTATGAAACCGCTGGTGATAAATCGATACCATTGGTTTTGATTGCTAACGGCAGGCGGATAAAAGATCAGGTCATTGGTAATCTTTTCATTCGAAAAAGCCGTAAAAGATACCACACAGGTAATAAGTATTATGGCAATGGTTATGGTAAACATAGGATCTCGTAGGTTTTTATCAGTATCTATTACCAATTACTTCTTTAGATTTTTTTCTCCTAAATCCAAGTAATCTTCTTGCAATTTATTTAACTATGATGGTATTTTTCGTTCCGGATGATACTACATGCCCGATAAATCTGTTCTGACAATACCAGTCGAACCAGCATATGCGGAAACACCAGTTTTGAGAAGCTCCAGGTATAATCAGCACGTTTCATCACAGATTCATCTACGCCAAATGCGCCTCCAATCAAAAAAACTACCCGTTTGGTACTTTCATTTGCCCTCTGTTGCAAGAATCCTGCCAGTTCCGGAGAACTAATCTGTTTTCCTCTTTCGTCCAATAATACGAGGTAATCCTCCTTATTCAATTTAGATAATACGATATCCGATTCTGCCTTTTTCAGATCTGTTTCGGATAGAACTGCTGCATTTTTGGGTGGTGAAATCAGGGTCCATTCTGCAGGATAGTATTTATTGATTCTCCCCGTAAACTCCTCAATACCTGCTTTCACATAGGGTTCATGGGGTTTACCTACCGACCAAAATTGCAGTTTCATGGCCTAAAATTAAACATTGAAATCCATATTGCCTTGCTTGGTTAGAATTTAATAACTCGATCTCAAAGCACTATACACGATGAGGGCTTTATCTTTTTTTAAGAACCAGAATTAGCATATTATTCATTTATGAATCTGTTTTAAGATATTAAAATTATTTACATTGGCTTACTGTTAAAAAATTGCTTTTAAAAATACAGCATGAAAATATTGATCATCAACGGGCACCCGAATACAGAAAGTTTCAATTTTGGATTGGTGGCAGCTTACAAAAAAGGCGCAGAAAGTTCTGGTGCAGAGGTTCAGGAAATTGTGATCAGGGATTTGGTATTTAGTCCTAACCTGAAATTTGGTTATCAAAAAAGAACTGATCTTGAACCCGATCTATTAGATGCCTGGGAAAAGATTAAATGGGCGGATCATTTGGTATGGATTCATCCGGTTTGGTGGGGCGGGTTGCCAGCGGTTCTGAAAGGCTTTATAGACAGGCTTTTCCTTCCTGGATTTGTATTTCAATACAAAGAGAGTTCTGTATGGTGGATCAAGCTATTAAAAGGAAAAACTGCCAGAATCATTACTACACTAGACCAGCCAGGTTGGTATTACAGATGGGTATATGGAAGACCCAGTATTAACCAACTCAAAAAATCTACATTAGAATTCTGTGGGGTTCAGCCGGTTGCCGTAACCACGATTGGCCCGATCAGGAGGTCAAGCGAATCATTCCGCAATAAATGGATTAGCAGGATTGAAAACCTGGGGAAATTGAATCAATAGATGTTTGATGTAACTCAATATCCATAGGCTGCCAATATATTTTTCTGCCATTTTACAAATGTTTGTGATGCCAGATAGCGGGTAATCATGGGCTTAAACTGATCCTGGTTATAAAAAAATTTCAGCAGATCATTTGCGGGATTGCTTAAACGGTTATTGGGACTAAATAATGCATCTACCAAGTTTGCTGTAAGTGACTCATTGAAATAAGCCAGGCGTTTCACCGCAGCAAAAGCATTTCCCCTTGTCCTGAATTCATAAGAACCACCGCAAAACTCTACCAAACGATTGCCATATTCTTTTTTGCCAGTGGAATGATAGGCAGTTTCGAGCCAGCGAATCAAAACATTCTTACCCAGATTTCCTTCAATACCTTTGGTAATGGCAAGATACTGGTCTGTTTTAGCTGGATTTAGTACCGAAAGCTTTTGCAAAGCAGTCTCTACTATTTCATACGAAGAATCTGTCAGTATTTTTTCTACAGCTGGTAAAAGATAAAGATTGGTTGTATCAAAATATTTTAAAGCAGATTTTCTTACTTGCGGATCAGTATCTGTAAGTCCAGCCGATAGAATCTCTCTGCTTTGTGCATTTTTATCAGCAGCCAGTTGCGCGATCACTTCAGCTTTTAAAGCATAAAAACTTTCCTTTTGATATACTTTTTGTAATACATCTCTTTTCTTTTCAAATGGCCAGGATCTCAGGGCGGTTAATGCATCAAACCTGTCCAATACATTGGCTGCCTTTAAAACCTGTGCCTGTAAAAATGAAAATGGCTTGGGAAAGTAGATTGATTTTAAGACTTCATTGCCTTCATCAAATAGTACATATTCAATTGTTTTACCGGCAGGAACGGGGAGATTAATAATCTCAGTTTGGTCTTGTATCCAGTATAGTATTTTATTAGTAGCTCCATCCGTATAATATACACTGATCCAAACAGGCATTTTATAAATCCCGTTTTTGTAACCAGTATAATCTGTAAGAGTCTGTACTTGTTTTACTACCAGGGTAGGTTCGGTTATATTATCTGCAAAATTAACCTCATAATTGGGTTCACCACCTCTATATACCCATTCGTCCCAGAACCAATCCAGTTGCATGCCGGTAGTTTCTTCAAAAGCAATCAGGAGGTCATGCGAATCTACATTCTGGTAAGCATGCTTTTCGAGGTAATGTTTGATGGCTTTGTTATATACTTCTCTGCCACCTACGACATATTTGAGCATATTCAAAACAAAAGCCCCTTTTCCATACACTCTTGCACCACCGCCTTCGCTATGGGCAATACCAAATTTGTTTTTTAGTGATTCTTCCAGCGCTCCGTTTTCAGCGCCTCTTCTTGACCAGTTAAAATAATCTTCGCCAAATACTGTTCGTTCAAATAGTTGGTTATAATAGGTGGCAAAACTCTCCTGTAACCATTGATGCGCATCGCTTAAAGCGGTAACATAATCACCAAACCATTGATGGGCAAGTTCATGCGCGTTTACGGCAACATAGTTTCTATCCTGAAGCCCGCGCCTGTCCACTAAATAAAAATCTCCGAAAATGGTAGCCGTGGTATTTTCCATGGCACCAAACATATAATCCTGAACAGGGATCTGCGAATAGGATTCCCAGGGGAAATTTACTCCGATCTCTTTTTCAAAAAAATCAACCATCGCCTCACTATATTGGTAAGTGGGTTCAACCCGGTTTTTCCATTCAGGATAATAATAGAGATGCATGGGCGTTCCCGAAGCAGAATGTGTTTCTTTAATGGCATATTTTCCGATGCCCAGCATAATCAGGTAAGGTGCATGGGGATGTTGCATCGAATAAGACCAGGTGGCGGTACCATCTGAATTGAGTATTTTATTTTTCAGGCTTCCATTGGATAAAACCTGGTAAGCAGTATCAAAAGTTACAGTAAGCTCAGAAATCAATTTATCATTTCGTTCATCATACATTGGAATCCAGCAACGGTTATCGATACCTTCACCCTGACTCCAGATTTGTTTGCGGGTCAGGTTATTTTTATCGTTCCAGCCGGTGAAGTATAAGCCTCGTTTGGGACTGGCTTCATACATGATGGTCATACTATCCTGCACATTCCAAACAAGCGGTGTAGAAGGATACACAGTAATGCCAGCGCTGTCTGACCGGTACTTTACCGGTTTCCCATTTAAACTGATCTGCCGGATAGTCATTTGGATACCATCCAGAAAAAAAAAGTTTACTGAAGGGAGCAATGGAGTAAAATAATGGGTAACCGTTCCTTTCACCAGGCCGGTAGCAGGCTCGAAAGATAATGCCAGTTTGAGTTTGGTAAAATCGAGTGGATGCTCTCTGGGTGTATCGGCAGCATCTTCGATAAAACTTTTGGTACGGGTTTGGGCAGAGAGGGTAATACTTATTAAAAGTACACTAAAAACAAAGCTTATTTTTCTCATGTAAAACAGTTCATTAATCTGTTTGTAAAGTAAGAAAAAATAAGGTATTTTAAACAGAAATGAGAAATATCCATTGCCTCCAAATTATTAATGATGGGCTATTGGGTATACAATTTCAAAAGTATAGCGAAGCCTGATTAATTCTTTTACATCGTTCTTATCATATAAAACTACTTATGGTTGGCTTGGTATTTTTGATCAGTGTAATTACGATAAAGAGAAATTATACATATTGAATTATGGATGCTGATTGAATAT
>CAIYKV010000108.1 GCA_903926855.1 uncultured Bacteroidota bacterium
ATACATGGCAATAGCAGATACATCTCCACCGGGATGCACGATAAAATCATATTTTAATACTCCGTTAGAGGTATAATATCGTACGTCGATATTCGGGTATACATCTTTGTAGGTAATTGCCTGGTAGGTCTTACAATTCGTGGCCCATTTAGTAGAGTCATTCCCAATAAAATAATTGGTATAGGTAGCCAATGGTTTCTCTGGAATAATTACCGGGTTTTCATTGGCATTCAGAAAACGAACACCATATATATGAGAACGTAAACTTGCCAATGTTGAGCCCGCCGTATTTAATAAAGCAGATTTAGCCTGTGTTTTTGGATTTTTTCCGGCACCTGCTGAGGCAACAGTATGATGGCCATGAAAAGCCACCGCCAGCCGGTTCAGATCATCGGCATTATGCATCAGAACCCTGTACCCATTATTCTGTAACAGGAAGGCCCCATTAGACATATCTCCTTTAAACCGCACGCTGGCATCCCATTGCCCTTTATTCTCTATAAACTGAAGATAGTCTTGCCCAACCACATCCCTACAGAAAAGAAAACAGGCGATCAGAAACGCTATCTGTTTATAAACTCTCAAACTATTTTTTTATAAGTTACGAATTATATACGTTTCCCCCTATCATAAAGTTCAGTTAAGATATTTTACTCCACCCATTTTTACCCTTTTGCATCCTTAAAAACTGATTAAGCTGCAAATTCTTTGCCAGATCCAGATTTATATCTTCCGTAACCGTTTTTTCTGCTTCTTCTCTTGCCATTTCCAGTAATCCCCTGTCGTTTACAATATTGGCGATCTTGAAATTCAATGCCCCGCTTTGCCGGGTTCCTTCAATATCCCCGGGTCCGCGCAATTCCAGGTCCTTTTCCGCAATTTTGAACCCGTCATTGGTAGCACTCATAATACTGATACGTTCTCTCGCCTCTTTGCTTGCTTTGACCCCCGTTAATAAAATGCAAAAACTTTGCTCGCTACCCCTTCCTACCCTTCCCCGAAGCTGGTGAAGCTGTGATAACCCGAATTTTTCAGCACTTTCTATCACCATTACCGAGGCATTGGGCACATCAACTCCAACTTCAATTACCGTGGTACTCACCATGATCTGGGTATCTCCTGAAACAAATCTTTGCATATTGGTATCCTTTTGCTCGGAAGGCTGTCTTCCATGAACCATACTGATCCTGAATTTCGGCTCCGGAAAAAAACTTTTTACCTGCTCATACCCCTGCATCAGATCCTCATAACTCATTTTCTCGCTCTCCTCTATCAATGGATAAATAAAATAAGCCTGTCTTCCTTTATCAATTTCCGTTCTTACAAAATCCATCACTTTTGCCCTGGCAGTTTCATACCGATGAACCGTTGTGATCGGCTTTCTGCCGGGTGGTAGTTCATCCATAATACTATAATCCAGGTCGCCATACGCAGTCATGGCAAGGGTTCGTGGAATAGGGGTAGCCGTCATCACCAATACATGTGGGGGAATAGCTGCTTTTTCCCATAGCTTGGCCCTCTGTGCCACACCAAACCGGTGTTGCTCATCTACAATTACCAATCCCAGGTTTTTAAATTGCACTACTTCCTCTATTACCGCATGGGTGCCTACTACAAAATGTATGGTATCATCCAAAAGTCCCTGCAATATTCTTTTCCGTTCCTTTGTTTTGGTACTGCCCGTAAGTAATGCCAGTTCAATCGGCATTTCTTTTACCAGCTTCCCGAGACTTTGGTAATGTTGCTGGGCCAAAATTTCTGTGGGGGCCATAAAACAACTCTGGTAGCCATTATCAGCCGCAAGCAACATACTCAACAAGGCTACAATGGTTTTTCCGCTACCCACATCACCCTGTAATAATCGGTTCATCTGATGACCACGGGCCGTATCTGTTCTGATCTCTTTCAACACCCTTTTCTGGGCACCTGTTAATGTAAAAGGAAGATACTTCGCATAGAGAGTATTAAAATAATCGCCCACTTTTTCAAACACCACTCCTTTGCTTACTGCATGTCGCTGCAATTTTACCAGGTTCAGGCGTATCTGCGCTATATATAATTCTTCGAATTTAAGACGCTCCATAGCTTTTTCATACAATGCCTGTGAAGCAGGAAAATGTATATTTCGGTAAGCCTGGTAACGGTTCATTAATTGCAATCTCACCACAATCTCTTCCGGAATATTCTCAGGAATATCTGTTGGCTGAAGTTGCGAAAACAAAGTATAGGTAAGCTTACCAATCTGTCGACCGTTAAACCCACGGACTTTCAATTTTTCTGTACTGGGATACACCGGCTCCAGAAAATTTTTACCATCTGCTTTTGCCGGAACAAATGGTTCTATTTCGGGATGTACAATTTGTGGTTTGCCATTAAAAAATCCTGTTTTTCCAAACACCAGGTAATCCGAACCAATCTGCAGGTTTTTCACCACCCAATTAATTCCCTGAAACCAGGCAAGCTCAATCATGCCCGAGCTATCTTTTAATTGTGCCACCAACCGTTTCGCTCTGCCCGCTCCAACCAATTCATAATGAAGCAAAGTACCCGCAATCTGAATATATTCGGTATTCGGACTGATCTCCCGTATCTTACTCAGCTTAGTTTTATCAATATGCCGGTTAGGATAATGCTCCAACAAGTCCAAGAACGTATAAATCCCCAACTCCTTTTTCAACATATCCGCACGCAAAGGCCCTACCCCTTTGAGGTATTCGATTGGGGAAGATAGTATGGTGTTTAGTGGGGGCATTTTTTTTGCTATTGGCTTTTAGCAGCTGGCTATTGGCCATTGGCGTTTGGCTATTGGCATTTGGCTATTGGCGTTTGGCGTTTGGCTATTGCATTTTGTAAAAAAACCTATGGATACTGCAATATTAGTTACAATATCTTCAAACCAAATTTCCTCTTGCTTCAATACCCAAAATTATTCTTTTCAGTTACCCAAATGCCAATAGCCAATAGCCAACTGCTAATAATTATGTTATCAATTCCAAAAGTCAATAGCCAACAGCCAACTGCTAAAAGCCAAAACCAAGAGATACTATCAAAAAAAACCTACCATCCCCACCCCCAAACCACCTACTAACATTATCTTCGCCACTTATGGAAAAAGAGGTGGTGCTTAGCGGGATTCGGCCAACCGGGTTTCTGCATTTGGGAAATTATTTTGGTGCCATGCGCAATTATGTGCGTATGCAGGATGCTTATAACTGTTATTTTTTTGTGGCTAACTGGCATAGTCTGACCACACACCCCGATACCAAAGAATTACAGAATAGTGTACACCGCGTAATTGCTGAAAATATTGCCTGCGGACTAGACCCGGATAAAGTGGCTTTATATATTCAAAGTGATGTTCCGGAAATAGCGGAACTGTATTTGTATCTGAATATGCTGGCTTATAAAGGGGAACTGGAGAAAACGGTTACTTTCAAAGAAAAAGTGAGGTTACAACCCGATAATGTGAACGCCGGTTTATTAACCTATCCGGTTTTGCAGGCAGCCGATATATTGATACATCGTGCGGTAAAAGTACCGGTGGGAAAAGACCAGGAACAACATTTGGAAATGGCCAGGAATTTTGCAGAAAGATTTAATTATCGGTATGGTGAAGTATTACCGCTGCCTTATGCATTCAATTATGGAGGGGAGCTGGTTCGGATCATGAGCCTGGATGGAACCGGAAAAATGAGTAAAAGCGAAAACCAGATGGCTACTTTATATCTGGCAGATGAGGATGAAACCATCCGTAAAAAAATCATGAAAGCCAAAACAGACCAGGGCCCTTTAGAACCGAATGCAAAAAAACCGGATTACATCGAAAACCTGTTTACCCTGATGGGACTGGTAAGTACCCCAGATACGGTAAAGAAATTTGAGGACGATTTTAATGCCAGCAGTTCCGGCAACTGTATTATACGCTATGGCGATATGAAAAAACAATTGGCCGAAGATATGGCCCTGTTTATCAAGCCCATCCGAGAAAAAGCCGCTGATATTCAAAACAATAAGCCATTATTACAAAAAATTATCCGCCAGGGAGCCGATAAAGCAAGAACCAGCGCCGATCAAACCCTGCAACTGGTCAGATCTGCCATCGGCATGAACTATGGCTAGTTAAGATTACACCGCAAAGGAATTATAGTTTTAACCCCAAACACCAAATCCCCTACAACTATAAACCCTGTACCATAAACTATAAACTAAAATTCCGTACTTTCATTTTTATGGCAAAAGCAAAGAAACCAAAACATGTAGCGGTGGCCGGGAATATCGGCGCAGGTAAGACCACTTTAACCGAGATGTTGAGTAAGCATTATCGCTGGATACCCCAGTTTGAAGATGTGGATCATAATCCTTACCTGATGGATTTTTATGAGGATATGCCTCGCTGGAGTTTTAACCTGCAGATATTTTTTCTGAACAGTCGTTTGAATCAATTATTAGATATTCATCATGGTACTGAAACGGTAATACAGGACAGGACTATCTATGAAGATGCCAATATTTTTGCACCCAATCTGCATGAAATGGGTTTGATGAGCAAACGTGATTTTGATAACTACTACCATTTTTTTCAAACCCTGAAAACCATGGTACAGCCTCCGGATTTATTAATCTATCTGAAAGCATCCGTTCCCACACTGGTTGCCCAAATCCAGAAAAGAGGGCGAGAATATGAAGAAAATATTCGTCTCGATTACCTGAAACGCCTAAATGAATATTACAATAAATGGATCGACAGCTACAAAGAAGGTCCTCTCCTGATCATCGATTGCGATAAAAATAAATTCGCTGAAAACGAAGAAAACTTCGGAGATATTATCAGTAAAGTAGATAGTACCTTGTTTGGACTGTTTTGAGGAAATTAACAATGAATAATTGTTAACGTGTTGTGCCATTAGATTAGATAGTATCTGGTATTTTTTACAAATAAAAATTATAAGTATAGGGCCCAATAGATAATTTCATTCTACTCTGCGTTCACTGCGGTTCTTTGCGTTCACTGCGGTGCTGCTTTTAAAGGTTCCAAATAGAAGCTGTAACGCAATGAACCGCAATGCCCGTCAATAACTTATAAACATACCCCTATTCAACTTATATTTTTATCTAAACTATTTTTTAATAACACAACACGTTAATTGTTAATTAAGGCAAGGTCCAGAATTACGTATTTCCTCTGTTACTCCCATTGCATATTTTTCAAAATTCTCTACGAATTGTTTAGCCAGCTCCTTTGCTTTTATGTCGTAAGCATTTTGATTGGGCCAGGTGTTGCGGGGGTTTAATATATCAACGGGTACATCCGGACAATACTCAGGCATTTCTACACCAAAAACCGGATGGGGTTTGTAGTCAACATGATCCAGTTTACCTTGCAATGCAGCCGAGATCATGGCCCTTGTATAATCTAATTTGATGCGTTTTCCGATACCATAGGCACCGCCACTCCAGCCGGTATTAATCATCCATACCTTAACATTATGTTCTTTCATTTTCTTACCCAGCATTTCAGCATATTTCCCCGGATGAAGAAGCATAAAAGGAGCACCAAAGCAGGCACTAAATGTGGCTTTGGGTTCGGTGACTCCGGCTTCGGTACCAGCCACTTTAGCAGTATATCCGCTGATAAACTGGTACATAGCCTGGCCAGGATTTAATTTACTGATAGGTGGTAAAACGCCATAGGCATCGCAGGTGAGAAAGAAAATATTTTTGGGTAATCCGCCGATAGAAGGCTCCAATGCATTACTGATAAAATTGAGCGGATAACTAACCCTTGTATTTTCGGTGATCGATTTATTACTAAAATCAATTACCCGGGTACCCGGATAAAAAACAATATTTTCTACCAATGAGCCTGAACGGATGGCATGAAATATTTCCGGTTCTTTTTCCTCTTTCAGGTCAATGGTTTTGGCATAGCAACCTCCTTCAAAATTAAAGATGGATTTGTCCGTCCAGCCATGCTCATCATCACCAATCAATTCTCTTTCCGGATCAGCACTTAAGGTGGTCTTACCGGTACCACTTAATCCAAAAAATATCGCCACATCTTTTTCAATTCCCATATTGGCACTGCAATGCATACTCAGCACATTCCTGTCGTTGGGAAGCAGGTAATTCAATACACTAAATACACCTTTTTTCATTTCACCAGTATACCCGGAACCTCCAATTAAAATCGTTTTCTCGGTAAATGAGATAATCGAAAAATTTTGTTGCCTTGTTCCATCAACAACTGGATCTGCCAGGAACCCAGGTGCCTGAATAATATGCCATGCCGGTTCAAAATGATCCAATTCTTTTTCATCAGGACGCAGAAACATATTATAGGCAAATAAATTGCTCCATGGGTTTTCATTGATCACACGAATATTCAATCTGAATTCCGGGTCAGCGCATGCATAAGCATCCCTTACCCATACTTCCTCTTTGGTACCCAGGTAATCCAGGATTTTCTTTTTCAGTTGCTGAAAATATTTGGTATCAATCGGAATATTAAAACCACCCCAATCAATGGTATTTTCAGTGATCGCATCTTTTACAATGAATTTGTCCTTTGGACTCCGTCCGGTAAATTTTCCAGTTGATATACAAAGTGCACCTGTATCGTTTAACACTCCCTGCCCTCTGATAATGGTTTGTTCAACAAGTTCAGCAGCACTTAACTGGTAATAAATCGGCCCTTTATTAGTAAGTCCGGGTATTAATAACTTTTTTTGTGTAGGCATGGTAGACGTTATCATAATATGCAAACAATCGTTAGTTAGTTTGCAAACTTAGTCAATCTCCCCATACCAAAAATTTTACGTGTGTATCCTACACTTTACAAATTTTCTCCTGTTTTTTCCAAAATATTATAGAATTTCAAACAAAAAATAATAATTTCATACAAGATTCGATGTTAAGCTGATAATATTGAATGATTTGTAAATACTGTATCCCCCCCGTTTACCAATCAAAGGCAAAATTCATTTTTGAGAACTGAATTGTCTATTTGACTCAATTCGCTGGTATAACAGTCATTTTTCGGCGCAGCTTACCAGATAGTAACATTATTTTATATATCCAGAATAGACAACATCTATTATAATAACTAGGTTTGTACCCATAACTACTGATACCAAATGACTCCTATGCGGAACCGGAATTTATTTATATGTATAGCGCTATTAACAATAACGGTTCATGCTTTTTCCCAGCAGAATGAGTATGATAGTCAATCTGGTAAGTTTAAAAAAGAAAACATCTTTATAGGATCTGGATTAAATCTTGCCCTGGGTACCGGCACTTTTAATATTGGTCTTAACCCTGAAATAGGTTATAGCATTACTCATTGGCTGGATGCAGGTCTGGCTTTTAATTTGAACTATTATTCTCAAAATGCCTCTGATCTGACCAGTAACACCAGTTTTCGAAATTTTAACTATGGAGGAGGGCCATTTATGCGTGTGTGGCCAATGAATTTTCTGTTTATCCAGGCACAACCGGAATATAACTGGACAACCTCTAACCAAAAATATCTAACCACCGGACAGACTTATACTTTTTACAGTAATGTGAGCAGCTTTCTTTTAGGGGTAGGTTATGGCACAAAGATATTTGGCAGCCATTATTCTTATATCAGTCTGATGATTGATGTATTGCAAAATCGCAATTCACCATATCGTGATCTGTATACAGGTGATCCACTGCCGGTTTTCAGAGCGGGATTTGGTTTTTACCTGAAACCAAGGCGTCAATAGCTTCCTGCGGGGTATTGCAGACCAACAATCTTTCCTGCCAGTTGCCATATAGAAATCCCTGTTCGGCCATTTTCTCTATATGCAATATAAGATGCGTATAAAATCCATCAGAATTAAGCAGCACAATTTTTACATCGTGAATCGCGAGTGTATTCCAGGTAAGCATTTCGAATAACTCATCCAGGGTACCATTACCACCGGGTAATACAATGGCGGCATCCGATAATTCATACATCATTTTCTTTCGAACATGCATATCTGTTACCACACGTAAATCGGTTATTCCTTCATGCTGGTGTTCCCAATCAATTAATAATTCAGGTATCACGCCAATTACTTCACCCCCATTTGCCATTACAGCATCGGCCACCGTTCCCATCAATCCTTTACGACCGCCACCATAGATAAGGGTAATCTTCTTTTTGGCCAGTAACACTCCCAATGTATGCGCATGCGCTGAATACAGTGGATTATCACCGGTTTTTGATCCGCAAAAAACAGCAATCCGGGTACACTTCATAAATCAGTTTTACAGAAGGCAAAATAGGTGAAATATTTTTACTACTTTTCAAAATAGTTTTCTGATCTCTTAAAAAAATACCCCCGTATGTCGCCGATCTTGTTATTTTCTTTTGTGTTAGCTTATTTCGGAATACTACTTGTTGTAGCCTGGTACACGGGTAAAAACAGTAATAATGAGACCTTTTTTATCGGCAATAAAAACAGTAACTGGATGCTGGTTGCCTTTGGAATGATTGGCACCTCCTTGAGTGGTGTCACTTTTGTAAGTGTTCCGGGAGGTGTGGGGGATTTTGGCGGACAAGGCTTTAAAGGATTTGCCTATATGCAGGTGGCGATCGGTTACCTGATTGGCTATGCAGTGATCGCTTTTGTATTACTTCCTTTATACTATAAACTGAACCTCACTTCCATTTATAATTATCTCTTACAAAGGTTCGGAAGAACGGCTTATAAAACAGGGGCTTTGTTTTTTATCATCAGTCGAACCCTGGGCGCCACGGCAAGACTTTACCTGGTTATCAATGTAATCCAGTTTTTTATCTTAGATAAAATGGGCGTTCCTTTTGTGGTAACGGCTGCCATTATCCTGATCATGATTCTTTTATATACGTTTGAAGGAGGAGTGAAAACTATTGTGTATACAGATACATTGCAAACTTCATTAATGATAGCGGGACTGATCATCTGCGTGATTTACATTCTTAATAATCTTCATTTATCAGTGGGTGAAGCACTTACCCAGATGAAATCGGTTGGGTACCTGAATGTATTTAATACAGATGTGAATAGTAAGGGCTTTTTTGTGAAACAGATTATCGGCGGTGCTTTCATCACTATTGCCATGACGGGGCTTGATCAGGAAATGATGCAGAAGAATATCAGTGTAAAAAGACTGGGCGATTCGCAAAAAAATGTAATTACATTGGCCATCGTATTGGTAAGTGTATTGGCTTTGTTCTTATTACTGGGTGGTTTATTATACCTGTTTGCGAATTCACAAGGCGCACAATACCAGGAGGTATTGGTAAATGGTAAAATGGTAAAACAAATGATATTGCATAATACCAATATCATCGGAGACAAAGCCTTCCCATCCATTGTATTGAACTATTTTCCACCGGCTGTGGGCATCATCTTTATTATTGCGTTGATATCAGCTTTATTCCCTAGTGCAGACGGGGCTTTAACAGCGCTCACATCCTCTTTTTGTATAGATATTATCGGACTGAGAGAAAGAAAAGACCTGTCTGAAAAGCAGCAAAAAAGAATGCGTTTATCCGTTCACCTTTCTTTTGCAGTAATCTTTTTACTTTGTATCCTGTTTTTTTACAAACTGAATGACAATAGTATTATCGATATCATTTTAGATGTAGCGGGTTATACTTACGGTCCATTATTGGGCTTGTTTTCATTTGGCATATTTACCAAAAGAAAATTATCTGACAGTTGGAAAGTAACAGCAGTTTGCTTATTGGCCCCTGTGCTTTCCTATATTCTCAGTGTCAATGCAAAAGCATGGTTTCATAATTACCAGATAGGGATTGAATTGCTGATTATTAATGGGATTTTTACATTTATCGGGCTGCTACTGATTTCACGTTCGGCTGATTCGGCAAAATGACGGATATTTGCAAATGGACCTGATAAACCCATTGGCTGAAGCCTATTCAGCCCGATTTACTTCTCCTGAAACCGATTTGCTGAAACAAATCAATGAGCAAACGATGGGTAATCACCCACATGCCCATATGCTCAGCGGTCATGTACAGGGGAAATTTTTATCTTTTATAAGTACCATACTCCGCCCAAAATACGTTTTAGAGATAGGAACATTCACGGGGTATAGTGCTTTATGTTTGGCAGAAGGACTGGAACCGGATGGCCAATTGCATACAATTGAGTTGAGAGAGCCGGATGCCATCACGTCAAAAGCCAATTTTGCGAAAAGCAATAAAGGGCATCAGATTCATCTGCATTTGGGAAATGCCAAAGAGATTATACCTGAATTGGCGTATGAATGGGACCTGGTATTCATAGATGCGGACAAGCCTTCCTATATCGATTATTATGAAATGGTGGTTCCCAGGCTGAGTAAGCGGGGAATTATTCTGGCAGATAATGTTTTTTTCCATGGTGAAGTACTAAAAGAGCCGATTAGCGGTAAGAATGGTAAGGCAATTGACATGTTTAATATGCATGTAAGCAACGACGAGCGAACAGAGCAGGTATTGGTATCTGTAAGGGATGGTTTACTAATGATCAAAAAGAAATGATGATGAAAAAATGGATGGCAATAGCCTGCCTGCTGCTGGTAACCGTAGTAAAGGCGCAAAAAGAAAAAGCGGAAGCCTATATCAATTCCTATAAAGAATTGGCGATAGCTGAAATGATACGTACGGGTGTACCCGCCTCCATTAAATTGGCGCAGGGTATTTTAGAATCGGGTTGTGGCGAGAGTGATCTGGCAAAAACATCCAATAACCATTTTGGGATCAAATGCAAAACCGAATGGACTGGGGCCAGAACCTATCATGATGATGATGAGAAGGGTGAGTGTTTCAGGGTATATCAAAGCGTTGAAGAATCTTACCGCGACCATTCCGATTTTTTAAAGAACCGGCCTTATTATGCCGATCTTTTTAAATTGGATCCTACCGATTATGAGGGCTGGGCCAAAGGATTAAAAAAAGCCGGCTATGCTACCAATCCTGCTTATCCCCAGCAATTGTTGAAAGTAATCAATGACTATAACCTTCAACAATACAGCCTTGAAGCCATAGATCGTCAAAAAAAAGCAACCATTGCCTACAAAGAAGAGGTAAACTTTACCAAGTCTAACCCCGTTCAAAAAACCTCTTCACCTGAAACGCATTCCCCTGTAACACATTCACCAATAATCGCTGTTTTAAATAAACAACAACCCGAAAATCCTAACCCGGAACCCGCAACCCAAAACCCACAACCTGCTGCTACCAAAGCAGCTGCCCCAAGCTATCCCAACGGCATATTCACCATCAATCATTCAAAAGTAATTTATGCCAGTGCAGGTACTTCATTGTTATCCATTGCCAGTCAGTTTGATATACCTCTCGCAAAGCTGATTGACTATAATGAGCTTTCCGAAATGGATGTATTGGATACCAATCGTTTGTTATTTATTGAAAAGAAAATGAAAAGAGGCGCAACAGATTATCATATGGTGGCTGAAGGCGAAACGCTTCATGCAATCAGCCAGTTGGAAGGAGTGCGACTGGAAAACCTGCTTGAATATAATGGACTGAAAAAGGAGTCTGTTGTTTCGCCGGGAGATCGAATTTATCTTCGGTCTTTTAATACAAGCGCTTCCCCCTCATCGGCAAAACCAGGTCAATAAATAAATGAAAACCTGCTGGTCCAATTGGGTGCTTTGGTAATTTATTTCACCATTTAATCGATAAGGTATTATCTTAAACGCATAAACGAATACAGTAATGGCTACCATACAATTATTTGATAAAAGCTTTGAACCCTATCTTCCGGAAGCACTGATTCTTGAAAAAATAAAAGAATTGGGGCAAGTGTTGAATAAGGACTATGCCGGTAAAAAGCCTTTGTTTATTGCCATACTCAATGGATCTTTTATGTTTGCCGCTGATCTTTTCAAAGAAGTTACCATTGAGGCGGAGATCTGTTTTATTAAATTGGCATCTTATAAAGGCACCAAATCAACAGGACATGTGATTACTGCCATTGGTTTGGACACGGATATCACCGATCGGGACGTGGTAATCTTAGAAGATATTATTGATACGGGTAAAACATTAAATGAGTTTTTACCACAGTTACGCAACCAGCATCCCAAATCGCTGAAAGTTGCCGTATTACTGCACAAACCGGATGCAACCGTTTTTCCGGTTGATATAGATTATTGTTGTTTTTCAATCCCTAATAAATTTGTGTTGGGTTATGGCCTTGACTATGATGGATTTGGAAGAAATATCCGGGAAATTTACCAGCTGCAGGAATAAGCTTAATATTATGCTAATTCATAAACTAAGCAGGGGAGTTTATTTTTTCTTAATTACTTTGTAGGAAATACCTGCTTGCCAGATGAAAAAACTCATTTGGATATTATTTGCCCTAACCCTGACTGCCCCTGTTTTTAGCCAATATTATCTTCGAGGCGAAATCAGGGATAACAAAGGTCATCTGCTGGAAGGGGTGAAAATTCTACTCTCCTCTCGTGGAACGGTTCCTTTTTTTAGTGGTTACGGCGGTAGTTTTGGAATTCCCGTCAGCTCCTTAACAGATAGTATCAGCCTGAGTATGGATGGATATGAATCCATCCAGAAAAAATGGATCGATACAAAACAATTTCAAGTATTGCATTTACAAATGCTGCCGGCTACAGCCCAATCCTATCAACATAAATTATCGTCTGCAACCACCAATCTCAAAGCATCTACCGGTAATATGCTTTCCGTTCTGGGAGAGAGCTATCGCTCACTGGTTGAAAATAGTTTTATTGATGCTGACAAATACCCCGAAACAGGTTTTTCACTGAATATTGACAAAGCTTCTTATAGTAATATCCGTCGATTTATTACTAATGAAATGCATGTGCCGATAGACGCCATTCGCATAGAAGAGATGCTAAACTATTTTTCCTTAGCAACGGATAATAATCAATCAGCAAAACAAATATTCAACTGCCAGACAAAACTTAGCAGCTGCCCATGGGATGAAAATCACCAATTATTATTTTTAAATCTATCTGCGCCAAGACTCAACCTGGATAGTATTCCCGCCTCCAACCTGGTATTCCTGATTGATATTTCCGGTTCCATGGATAAGCCCAATCGCTTACCACTTTTACAATCTGCCTTTAAGCTTTTGGTAGATAACCTGAGAGAAAAAGATACCATAACGATAGTAACTTATGGCGGCACTGTGGGTATAGCACTTGCCCCCACTTCAGGCAATCAGAAGCCGAGAATAAAAGAAGTGATCGATTCATTAGCGGCCAGTGGTGATACACCCGGAGAAAGTGCGATACGGATTGCCTATGAACTGGCAAAAAGGTCCTTTATTCCAAAAGGAAATAACCGTGTTATCCTGGCAACAGATGGAGATTTCAATATAGGCCAGACCACGGAAAAAGAATTGGAAGATATGGTTTCCGGTTTTCGGCAAACCGGTATTTATCTCACTTGTTTGGGTGTGGGAATGGGAAATTATAAAGACAGTAAACTGGAAGCCTTATCAAAAAAAGGGAAAGGAAATTTTGCTTATATAGATAACCTGGGCGAGGCACAAAAAGTTTTGGTTACGGAATTCACGCAAACACTGTATTCGGTGGCTGACAATGCTTCTTTAAAAATCAATTTCAATCCCGCCGCTGTAAAAGAATACAGATTGATTGGATTCGATAACAGGAAAAATGATATGGAAGATAGTAGCAGCCAATTAGAGGGAGGTGAAATAGGCAGTGGCCAGTCAATGATGGCCATCTTTGAAATCAATCCAGCTGAAAAGGGTAAAGGCCTCCAGAATCCGGTACTTGCAAATCTTACCCTGAATTATAAAATACCCAAGACAGGTGTTGAACAGAATCAATCCTTTAGCGCACTTTTTGCTCCTGAAAATATTGACTTGATCGCTCCTGTATATCGTTTTGCTGCTTCAGTAGCCATGTTTGGCATGGTATTAAAACAATCAGCGTATATTCAGAATTACCAATTGGAAGATGTACTGCAACTCGCTAAGAGTAGTTATGACAGTAATGACCTGCTCCAGAATGATTTTATTTACCTGATTGAAAAAGCCATCAAAATGGCCCATCCACCTAAACAAAGAAGAAGAAAATCAGAGAATTGAAGAGAAACTGTACTCAGCAATCCCCCTCCCACAGTCTCAGAAAACCAGAAAATTTTTTGTACAACGGCTAAACAACTAGCTTTTCCTAAAACCTGGTTGTTTCTTTAATAGGAAACCGTATTTTTGATAAATATTGGGGGCATGGATGAAAAATTCAAAATAGAATTTCTCCCGGAAGCCGTAGATTTTATGGAAAATCTGGATAAGAAATCACAGGAGAAAATTTATTATAATATCAGAAAAGCACAAGTGACCATGGATCCTGAACTTTTTAAAAAATTAACGGCAACTATTTGGGAATTTAGGACGCTGTATAACAAAACCTACTATAGACTTTTTGCATTTTGGGATAAAATAGATGGTAAGCAAACACTAATCCTGGCTACACATGGGATGATAAAGAAAACAGGTAAAACGCCTTTATCCGATCTTGAAAAAGCAGAAAGAATCAGGCAACAATATTTTAATCAAAAAAAATAATCTTATGCAGCCGAAGAAAAAAATAAAAACAGTTTCTCTTAACAAAATGATCGACAAGCATATTGGCAAAATTGGAACAGCTCCAAGAAATAGTTTTGAGCAGGAATTAAAACTTGATTTATTGGGCTATGCAATAAAAGAAGCCAGGCTGCATCACAATTTAACCCAGGAACAGTTAGGAAAATTAGTGGGGGTACAAAAAGCACAGATTTCTAAGCTCGAAAATAATTTCACAAATGCAAGATTTGATACTGTCATAAAAGTATTTAATGCCTTAGATGCCAAAGTGAATTTTAAGGTTGAACTGCCCAAAAAGAAACTATCTGTTGCTTAATCAGCACCTTACAAAATATTACCTGAAAATATAAGAGCCGGGTAAATCCCTGGAGCCTTTGATAAAATCCAATACCCGGGTTGCGTTTTTAGTGCCAGCGATCGTATTCGAAAGGTCTATTCTACCTTATCCGAATCAAAGGGTTCTCCACCAGTTATTCGCATACTTTCCATAACCCCTCCACCCAGCCTGTATTTCAGTTTTTCTACAGAATTTTAGCCCTACTTTGTAATTAAATTGGGAAGTCTTGAAACTATTGATCATTGAGGATGAACTTACTCTAAACAAAAGCATGGTAGATTACCTGACGGCTGCCGGCTATTTGTGTGAGTCGGTGGTTACTTATCATGAAGCAATAGAGAAAATTGACCATTATGATTACAATTGTATTGTATTGGATATTATGCTCCCGGGAGGTTCTGGACTGGATATATTAAGGTACCTGAAGCAGGATAGAAAAACGGACGGAGTAATCATTATTTCTGCTAAAGGTGCGTTGGAAGACAAGATCACCGGCTTGGAAATAGGGGCTGATGATTATTTGACCAAGCCCTTCCATTTATCTGAATTAAGTGTTCGCATAGCCGCCATCATACGCAGAAAAGAATTTAACGGGCAATCCATCATTTCTATTGGCAATATGCGGATTGATACGATCGGAAAAACCGTATTCGTTAACCAACAGGAAGTAGAACTTACCCAAAAAGAATTTCAGTTACTCCTGTTTTTAACGATTAACAAGAACAGGATACTTTCCAAAAATGCCATAGCACAACATTTATGGGGAGATGATATGGACTTCCCCGCCAATTATGACTTTCTGTACTCTCATATCAAAAATCTGCGGAAAAAGATCATGCAGGCCGGTAGTGAAGATTGTATTCGATCGATTTATGGTGAAGGATATAAATTACAGGTATCATGAAATTGTTTGCCAGATATAACCGGATCAATATCACTGCCACCATCCTGATCTTTGTATTTGGAAGTATTGCCTTCTATTTTGTATTACAATATGTGCTGGTCAGGCAATTGGATGAAACCTTACGGGGAGAACAACAGGAAATAGTTGAATTTGTAAAACTACATAACCAGTTACCCGATATACAAAATACAAAACACCAATGGATTACCCTGCAACCAACAATGTTCATGCAGGGAAGATCGAGAGCCAAAAGTATATTGGTATATAACAAGAGAGAAGATGAACAGGAATGGATACGACAACTGAATTTCACCGTAAATACCAGTACGGGTATGTATAGCATAACGGTTAACAAGTCTGAAACAGAAACAGAGGAACTGCTCAAAGGAATTATTTTAGTGACCATTGGTATGATAGGTGTGATATTATTATTCAATTACCTGATTAACCGTAAAATGGTTACCCGTTTATGGCAACCGTTTTACAATACCATTGCCAGCATTAAAGAGTACCATATCTCTTCCCAGCAACCCTTACAACTGGCAAAAGAACCCATTGATGAGATCAATCTCCTGAATGAAAGTTTAAACCAAATGACCCACCGAATTCATCGGGATTTTCATGCGTTGCGATCATTTACTGAAAATGCCTCTCATGAAATGCAAACACCTCTGGCAGTGATCCGCTCTAAAGTAGATACCTTATTGCAGGAAACAGAAGGCAGGAAAGAAACGATTCAGCAATTACTTTCCATTGAAGATGCCACCCATAGGTTGTCAAAATTACACCAGTCATTATTATTACTCACCCGCTTAGAAAATCGTCAATTTTTATTTGATGAGCCGGTAGACCTCGAGAATATAATTGAAACGAAATCTGAAGAAAGAAAAGAATTGTTACAAGCGAAAAACCTTTCTCTGCAATTGAATTCTGTGCCGGTAACGCTTAATTTTCACCCCCATCTGGCAGAAATGCTTATTACGAACCTGATGAATAATGCCATCAGGTATACACCAGAAGGAGGAAGCATTCTAATTCAATTGACTACCCGCCAATTGACCATCAGCAATACGGCAATCGGTGAAGCACTGGATACAACACGCTTGTTTGAAAGATTTTATAAAACGGATCCTGCTTCTGAAGGAACTGGCTTGGGTTTAGCCATTATTAAACAGATCTGTAATGCGGCAGGTTTTACCATAGCTTACCAGCTTACAAATGGAAAACATCAATTTACTATCCAATTTATTTCATGATATTCATACAATGAACCGATCGCTGTTTTTTTGTCTCTTGAGTTTTGTTTTTGCTGTTCAATTAACCGCACAGGAAAAAACGCTTGACTATTACATCAATGCAGGTACACAAAACAGTCCCCTGCTAAAAGATTTGCGCAACCAAAAAGCCTCTAACCTGATCGATAGTTTACGAATACTGGCAGGCTATAAACCCCAGGTAAACGGCATAAGCACCAATAGCTATGCACCCAGTTTTAATGGCTGGGGGTATGATGGGGCCATTACAAATGGAATCAATTTCAGCCAGGTAATTGGTGTTTCAAAAAAATTGGTGAGCAAAGAGAACCTGCAAAACCAGCATGAAGCCATTCAATTACTAAACGAGTCGCTGAGTATTTCCGGTCGCATTACCGAACAGGACCTTCGAAAATCGATTACTGCGCAATACATAACTGCTTATGGGAACTGGCAGCAAATGAGCTTTAATAAAGAAGTGCTTGACCTCCTAAAGAAAGAAGAAGGAGTTCTTCGTAAACTCACAGAAAAAGGGACTTACCGGCAAACCGATTATCTCAGTTTTCTGGTTACCATGCAACAACAGGAATTATTGATTTCACAGATACGTATTCAATTTCAGAACGATTTTGCTTCATTGAATTACTTATGTGGCATCCGGGATACAACTGCATTTGCTTTAAAGACTCCCGATATTGAGCTGGCACTTCTGCCACCTGCTGAAAGCACGATCTTTTACCAGCAGTTCAAAATAGACAGTTTAAAACTTAAGAATAGTGATGCGCTGATCGAATTCAATTATAAACCCAAAGTGAGTTTATATGCGGATGGAGGCTATCTGAGTTCCTTTGCAGAACAGGCATATAAAAATTTTGGCACCAGTGTAGGAGTCAATATTGTGGTGCCCATCTATGATGGTAAACAAAAGAAAATGCAGCACGATAAGATTAGTATCGCAGAACAAACGCGTCAAACTTATCGCGATTATTTTAAAACCCAGTTCGATCAGCAGATTGCGCAACTTACCCAGCAATTACTTTCCACACAACAACTGATTAGTCAAACAGCCCAGCAAATCAAATACACCGAAACACTGATTGAAGCGAACCGGAAATTATTGGAAACCGGTGAAGTAAGAATGGCAGATTATATATTATCGCTGGGCAATTACCTGGCAGCCAAAAACAGTATCACCCAGAATAATATCAGCAGATTACAGATCATCAACCAAATCAATTACTGGAACAAAAAATAAAGACCGTATGAACATTCTGAAACCTGTATTTCCCATTACGCTTTTACTATGCGTTTGTATGGCCTGTAAATCAAAGCCTGCCGAAAAAGAACCCGCTGAAGAAAAAAAAGAAGCCGGTGCTACTCCGGTTACCATTACTTCACCGAGCATCGGCACTATGTCTGAGTCGGTAGAACTGAATGCAGTTTCTGCTTTCCTCTTAAAAACCTTTGTCAAATCCAGTGCTACCGGCTATTTACAAACCGTGAATGCAGAACTGGGCAGGTATGTAACCAAGGGCCAGGAATTATTTGTAGTGAAAACCAAAGAATCTCAGAACCTGGGAAATACCATTACCTCGCTTGACAGCTCCTTTCATTTTAATGGAGATATTCATATCAAATCACCGGGAACAGGCTTTATTACCCAATTAAATTATCGGGTAGGCGATTATGTACAGGATGCAGAACAGATGGCCGTGATTACAGATACCAGGAGTTTTGTATTTCTGCTGGACCTGCCCTATGAACTAAAACCTTATTTACCTGGCAACCGGGAAATTCTGTTGAAATTACCAGATGGTACAGCCCTAAACGGACATATTGATATGGCCATGCCCACCGTTGATGCTGTTTCACAAACACAGAGTTATGTGATCAAAGTAAATACAGATAAACAGATTCCGGAAAATCTGATCGCTAAAGTAAGTCTGGTGAAAAAAAGTAAATCGAATACCATATCTCTTTTAAAATCTGCCGTTTTATCTGATGAGATCCAAAGCCAGTTCTGGATCATGAAAATGACAGATAGTGCCACTGCTGTAAAAGTGCCGATCAAAAAAGGATTGGAAACCAATGATCATGTGGAAATACTTTCCCCTGCATTAAAGGCTACCGATAAAATATTGCTTACCGGAAATTATGGTCTTCCTGATACGGCCAAAGTAACCATTACCCAATAAATTGACTATGCGTAATTTTTTCACTTCCTATAAAAGTCCGGTTTCTGTATTATTTGTGATCATCATCATGGGTGGTTTGTTTGCATACAGTAAAATGCAGTCGGCACTTTTTCCTGAAATCACATTTCCTAAAATCAAGATCATTGCCGATGCCGGACAACAGCCGGTAAAGAAAATGATGATCACGGTTACCCGTCAACTCGAGAACGCCATCAAACAGGTACCTGATTTGCAAAAAATACGCAGCACTACCAGCCGGGGAAGTTGTGAGATCTCGGCATTTATGGACTGGAAAGCCAATATTGATATCAGTCAGCAAAGGATAGAATCCAAGATCAATGAAATTAAAAACAGCCTGCCTCCTGATGTCCAGATCACAGTAGAAAGAATGAATCCCTCTATCCTGCCCATTACTGGATATTCTCTGGAGAGTAAAACACGCTCTCCCATAGAAATGAAATTATTGGCCATGTATACTATCAAACCCTTTCTTTCGCAGGTGGAGGGGGTTTCGGAAATACGTGTGATTGGTGGTAAAACCAAAGAATACTGGCTTACGCTGAATATCCAGAAAATGAACACACTGGGTATGACACCTGATTTGGTAAATACGGCATTGAGTCAAACCAATTTCATCAAATCAAATGGTTATCTATCTGATTACCGCTTGTTATACCTGACCGTTACCGATGCCTCGGTGAGTTCTAAACAACAATTGGAAAATATTGTACTGAGCAATAATGGCAAACGGATTGTATTGCTGAAGGATATTGCAGATGTACAGATACAGGAAGCAAAAGAATATATCAAGATCAATGCCAACGGACATGAAGGTATTTTACTGGCTGTAATTAAACAACCCAATGCTAACCTGGTTGCATTAAGTGATAAAATGGATGCCAAGTTAAAAGAGTTGAAAAAAATTATTCCGAAAGATGTTAGCATACAACCTTTCTATGTGCAGGCAGATTTTGTAAAAGACTCTATTAAAAGTGTGACCGATAGCTTGTTTATGGGGCTCGGACTGGCCATATTGGTAGCCATTATTTTCCTGCGTTCCCTAAAAGCGAGCACGGTAATTCTGATAACCATACCGGTGATTCTTTGTCTCTCCATTATTTGCTTATTCGCTATTGGTCAAACACTAAACATCATGACCCTGGGTGCATTGGCTGCTGCCATCGGATTGATTATCGATGATGCGATTGTGGTAGTAGAACAGATACACCGAACGCATGAGGAACATCCGGAAGAACCCACTACTACCCTGGTACAAAAAGCGATCGGTTATTTATTGCCGGCCATGGTGGGCTCTTCATTAAGTACCATTGTAATTTTCCTTCCGTTTGTATTGATGAGTGGAGTGGCGGGCGCTTATTTTAAAGTAATGACAGATACCATGATCATTACCCTGGTATGTTCCTTTTTTGTAACCTGGATCATTTTACCAGTACTCTACTTATTATTTACCAGGAATGCTTCTGTGAATTCCTTGGGTAAAAAACAGAAAGCACATGCAGTGAAAAATCAGCGATGGGTTGGATTTTTTATTAAAAGACCCGTATTCAGTTTTCTGATTGTGCTGGCATTGGGCTATTCTGTGTATTATATCTATCCCAAACTGGAAACAGGTTTCTTACCTGAAATGGATGAGGGTAGTATTGTATTTGATTATAATTCGCCTCCCGGAACTTCACTGGAAGAAACCGATCGGATACTGCATGAGGTGGAGAAAATACTGGTAACTGTTCCTGAAGTAGAAGCCTATAGCCGGAGAACCGGAACACAAATGGGATTCTTTATCACTGAACCGAATAGGGGTGATTACCTGATTCAGTTAAAGAAAAGCAGGGAGAAAACCACAGAAGAAGTAATAAGCGATATCCGCAAAAGAGTAGAATCTACCCAACCTTCTTTACGGATTGATTTTGGACAAGTAATCGGGGATATGCTCGGTGATCTGATGACTTCAGTACAACCCATTGAAGTAAAAATATTCGGGAACGATCAGACTAAATTACAGGAGCTTTCTAAAAAAGTATCCGGCATTATATCGCATATAGAAGGAACAGCTGATGTATTTGATGGAATTGTGATTGCAGGCCCATCTATCAATATTGAACCCAATAATACCATGCTGGCACAGTATGGTATTACTCCCGCCAACCTGCAATACCAGTTACAATCTTCTTTGGAAGGAAATGTAGTGGGCTCAGTTTATGATAAGGACCAGTTAAGTGATATCCGGTTGGTTTATCCGGGTAATAAAACATTGAGTGTTGCCGGCATCAACCGAACCCCCATCTTTTTGCCCAATGGCAAATTGCAACCTATACAACACCTGGCTAATGTGCAAATCAATACAGGCGATGCTGAGATTCAAAGGGAAAATCTGCAATCGATGGGGGTGGTTACGGCAAGACTGGAAGGTCGCGATCTGGGTAGTGTAATGAAGGATATACAGAAAGAAGTAGGCAATAGTATATCCTTACCTCAAGGTTATGCCATCGATTATGGTGGCGCTTATGCTGATCAGCAGCAATCTTTCAAAGAATTATTAATGATACTGATTACTTCCAGTCTATTAGTATTCGGAGTCATTCTTTTCCTGTTCAAAGATTTTAAAATTGCCTGTATCATTTTACTGATTGCTGTATTAGGTATCAGTGGAAGTTACCTTGGACTTTACTACACGCATACTGCATTAAATGTAGGATCCTATACCGGTCTGATCATGATTGTAGGAATTATTGGAGAAAATGCAATTTTTACCTTCCTTCAATTCAAAGAATCGCTGAAACAATCCAATAATGCGGACCAGGCAATTATTTATTCGATCTCAACCCGGTTACGACCCAAATTAATGACAGCATTGGGGGCCATTATCGCCCTATTGCCCATTGCCCTTGGTATTGGAACGGGTGCCCAATTACACCAGCCCCTGGCTATTGCCGTAATTGGCGGCTTTATCATTGCCCTGCCCTTGTTATTAATTGTGTTACCCAGTTTTATCCGTTTAGCCTATAAAAATAAAACAATGATAACCCCTAATTCAGAATCTCTACAAAATGGATAAATAGCTTTATCAGGTAAAAATAACAATCGTATGAAAAAGATAGTATTTGTATGTTCTGCATTTATATCGCTGGTAGTAGCCGGTCAGAAAAATGATGCGCCTGCAGATGCGAAAAATGCTTTTGCCAAATCCTATCCCAATGCAAGTAATATAAAATGGGACAAAGAAAACGGTGCATTTGAAGTAGATTTTCAATGGAATGGTAAAAAAATGTCGGCCTTGTATGATGCCAAAGGAATTTTGAAAGAGTCTGAAGTATCCATGCCTGTTAGCGAATTACCTGCAACAGTTTCGGAATACCTCGCCAAAAATTACAAAGGCATTCCTGTAAAAGGCGCTGCAAAAATCACAAAAGCAGATGGCACCGTTAATTTGGAAGCAGAAATAAAAGGAAAAGATATTTTATTCAACACAAATGGTAAATTCATTAAAGAAGTGAAAGATTAATTTTCAATCAGTAAACAAAAACATACGCATTCTACAATATAAAATCAAACACTAAACCACCGTAATATCATGAAACAATCCATCATTTGCTTATCTATCATTGCCCTGATCAGTGGCAGTGCCCTTTCCGCCAAGGCCCAATCAGGCTATCATGTTACCAAAACCTTTCATGTGGCCAGTCCGGGTGGATGGGATTACCCCGCATCCGATCCAGGTTCCAACAAATTATATCTGTCACATGGCTCTCAGGTAAATATCCTGGATAAAACCACCGGCGATTCTGTCGGCTTTATTCCAAATACTACCGGTGTTCATGGTATTGCTTTTGTAGATGAGCTGGGAAAAGGATATACCAGCAATGGCCGTCTGAATAATGTAACCGTATTTGATTTGAAAACAGCTAAAATACTGGGACAGGTTGCCACTGGAAAAAACCCCGACTGGATCATGTATGATCCTTTTACCAAAAAGATCGTAACCAGTAACCATACAGGTGGAGATCTTACCGTAATTGATCCGGCTACTGACCAGGTTGTCGCTACCATTTCACTGAATGGCGCCAAATTGGAAACTGTAGTAAGTGATCAGGCAGGAAAACTATTTGTAAATGCAGAAGATAAAAACGAGATCGTTGTAGTGGATATTGTAAAATATGCTGTAACCGAGCATTGGTCACTCGCGCCAGGTGAAAGTCCAACCGGTTTGGAAATAGATGTAAAAACAAAAAGGTTGTTTGCCACCTGCGAAAAACTGCTGGTTATCATGGATGCCACCAACGGAAAAATCGTTGATAAATTACCTATCGGCGAAGGCACGGATGGTGTAGCATTTGACCCATCTACTAAATTAATTTTCACTGCTAATGGAGAAGGAACAGTAACCGTAGTAAAAGAAATCAGTAAAAATGAGTTTACAGTAATTGATAACGTGGTTACCAAAAAAGGTGCCAGAACCATTACCATTGATACCAAAACCCATACTGTATTTTTACCTACTGCCGATTATGAACCCTTAGCAGCAGATGCCCCCAAAAATACAAGGCCAAAAATGGTAAGTGGATCTTTCCAGGTAGTTGTGTTGGAGAAGAAATAAAAGAATAGATTGCTCATAAAATTGGCTTTTAGTCTGATGATATTGATTGAATGATTAGATTCAATACTATTCAGTCTAAAAGCCAATTTTTTAATTAAAAGCTTCCCGAACCCTGTCAAAGAAACTCTTATCGCCTTTATTCGGATTGGGTTTGAAATTTTCGCTATGGTTCATTTTTTCCAATGCCTCTTTTTCTTCTGCACTCAGGTTTTGCGGTGTCCATACACTTACCTGTATTAACTGATCACCTTTTGCGTATCCCTGCACTTCCGGGAAGCCCTTGCCTTTTAATCGGAATATCTTTCCGCTTTGTGTTCCGGGTGGTATTTTGATTTTAGCTCTTCCGTCAATGGTGGGCACTTCTACATGGGTTCCAAAAGCCGCATCAGGAAATGATATATGAAGGTCATAGGCAACATTGAGCCCATCTCTGTGTAATTCTGCATGTGGTTCCTCTTCAATCTGTATAATCAGATCGCCAGGAGCCCCACCTCTTTCTCCGGCATTTCCTTTCCCGTTCATGCTTAATTGCATTCCTTCCTGCACACCCGCAGGTATTTCTATACTGATGGTTTCTTCCCCATATACCCTGCCCTCACCTTTACAGGCACCGCATTTGGCAGTTACTGTGGTTCCTTCGCCATTACAGGTTGGACAGGTACTTACCGTTTGCATCTGGCCCAGAAAAGTATTGGTAACCCTTCTTACCTGCCCACTGCCATTACAGGTAGAACAGGTTTGCAAACTATTTTTATCTTTTGCGCCATTACCACCACAGGTAGTACAAAGCACATGTTTTTTCACTTTTACATTTTTGATCACGCCTTTGGCTATCTCTTCGAAAGTGAGTTTCATTTTAATCCGGAGATTACTGCCTCGCTGTCCACGTGCCTTACTGGCACCACCACCGCCTCTTCTGCTACCACCGCCAAAAAAACTGCCAAATACATCGTCTCCGAAAATATCTCCAAACTGGCTGAAAATATCTTCGGTATTCATTCCTCCGCTAAAACCACTTCCACCGTTGGTACCCGGACCAAAAGCAGCATGACCAAAACGATCATACTTTGATTTCTTATCCGTATCGCTTAGTATTTCATATGCTTCAGCGGCTTCCTTAAATTTTTCTTCCGCTTCCTTATCACCAGGGTTTCTGTCCGGATGGAACTGCATGGCAACTTTACGGTAAGCTTTTTTTATTTCATCAGCCGACGCTGATTTGCTTACCCCTAATATTTCGTAAAAATCTCTTTTAGTAGCCATTTACAGGTGACATTTAAAACTGAGCATTGATTTGATTTATCCAATACAATTACTCAATATGGGGTGATTACCTAATTTATTATTTTCCAACAACCACTTTTGCAAAGCGAATCAGCTTATCATTCAGATAATAGCCTTTTACCACTTCATCCAATACTTTTCCTTTCAACGCTTCGGTTGGCGCAGGTATTTCAGTAATCGCTTCATGCTTCTCTACATCAAAGTCGGTATGAATACTCTCCATTGCCTTAACTCCTTTATTCTGAAGCGTTGAACGAAGCTTATTAAATACCAGTTGAATCCCTTCTTTTTGCACAGCAATATCTGCATTGGATTGTATCTGCTTTTCCGCACGATCGCAATCATCCAATACATCCAATAAGGATACGATCACATCTTTACCGGCTGTTTGTATAAGTTCCAGTCGTTCTTTGGCCGTTCTCCGTCTGAAATTATCAAATTCTGCCATGAGACGGAGGTATTTATCCTTTTGCTCCTGTAATTCATCAGCTAATTTCTCCAATTCCCCTTCCTCAGAAAGCGGATCATTCAAAATAACCGTACCGGCTGCATTTTCGTCAGTATTCATACCCATTCCGGTAACCTGGTCAACTGTTTCGGCGTTTTGCGTCAATTCTTTTTCTTCCATAATGTTTATTCTAATACCAGCAATACTGTCAAAAATATTGCCGGGACAAAGAAAAGGGAAAAATTGGCAGAACCGAAACCCGATTTAATTAAAAAACACCCTCCAACCATTCACAACCACCAACCATCCACCCCACATAACCCTAAACCCTAACCCTTAAACCCTAAACCATTCTCTATATTTGCTTTATGACAAAAGTGTACCTAAGGAAAAAGATCGCTCCAAGAATTGCCAATGGCCATCCCTGGATCTATGGAAATGAAGTGGATCATATTGAGGGTCCGGTTGAGGGTGGGGAGATCGTGGAAGTGTATTATGGACCGGATAAATTTGCCGGCAAAGGATATATCAATCCAAAATCGCAAATATTGGTGCGTTTGCTGACCCGGAAGAATGAGCCGATAGATGATGCTTTTTTCCTGAGGCGGATCAAAGAAGCCTGGCAGTATCGTCAAAAAATCGGCCTTACCGAAAACTGCCGCCTCGTATTTGGCGAAGCAGATCAATTACCCGCATTGGTGATTGATAAGTTTAACGATTATTTTGTTTTACAGACCCTTTCACTGGGGATGGATAAATGGAAACCCGCCATCATTCAATCACTCGAAACCCTGTTTTCTCCAAAAGGTATTTATGAACGAAACGATGTGCCGGTAAGGGAACTGGAAGGGTTACCACAGCAGAAAGGTTTTTTATCAGCCCCTTTTACTACACGGATCCTGATCAAAGAAAATGGTTTGCAATTGTATGTGGATGTAGAGAACGGACAAAAAACAGGCTATTTCCTTGATCAGCATTTAAATAGAAAAGCGATTCAGCATATTGTAAAAGACGCAGAAGTACTTGGCGTTTTTACTTATACAGGTAGTTTTGAAGTGCATGCTGCTCATTATGGAGCGAAATCGGTAGTGGGTCTGGATATTTCAGACAATGCTGTTTTACAGGCAAATGAAAATGCAAAATTAAACGGACTGGAAAATATCTGTCGTTTCGAAGCCATGAATGCTTTTGATGTATTGAAACAATGGGCCAAAGAAGGAAAAAAATATGATGTGGTGATGCTGGACCCGCCCGCATTTACCAAGAGCCGGGAAAATATTCAAAAAGCCCTCACCGGTTATAAAGAGATCAATCTTCGCGGAATGAAACTTTTGCGAAATGGAGGGTTTTTGGTTAGCTCCAGTTGCACCAACCTGGTTAGTCCGGAACAATTCATTCACACCATTGAACAAGCCGCATGGGATGCCAAAAAAAGAATTCGCCAGGTTTGCTTTCAACAACAATCACCCGATCATCCCATTATACCGGGAATGGAAAACACGAATTACCTGAAATTTTTAATTGTGGAAGTAACGGATAGAAATTAATGCAGCTTATTTGGCCACCTGAAATTTACCCGATTCGATAATTCTGCCGCTCTGGTCGCGGAGTTGATAAACATATAATCCGCGAAAATAATTTTCATCCAAAGTGATCGTCATCTTCGAATCAGTAATATGCGTTTCATTCATCTTCTTACCAATGAAACTATATATCTGTAAAGTATAGGTTTTGTCAACGGTTTTGTCGAAGATAAAATTGATAAAACTGGTAGCAGGGTTGGGATAAAAATGAATCACCTTATCCGGATCGTCGGGAAAGGATACAGCAGGTTTATTATCTGCAATATAACTGCTGACAATAACAAAACCCAGTAATAAGATGATTAAGTAGCTTTTGCGCATGGGCATTATATACATAAAACTACCCAAACAATCCGATTTAAGCAAATAGGCTGGTAAAATTTTAACATCTGAAGGGGGTCACTAGTCATTTACTAAATGACCAATGACCCTTTCTATGACTTACCACTTAGAACCTATTACTTATTACTATCCTAAAGTAGCCAAACACCCCTGTATCGCTGCAAAATCCGGAAGATCGCCCGGAGTAGCACATACTTCTGCATACTGGATAGTTCCTTCTTTATCAATTACAAAAGCAGCACGCTTGCTTACGCCTTGCATTCCAAAAGCAGGGAATGTATCATATAATACGCCAAAAGCTTTGGCCGCGTCTTTATTAAAATCGCTTAACAATGGAAAATTCAGGTTTTGTTCTGCTTTGAATTTCCCCAATGAGAATAAAGAATCTACCGATACACCAAATACATTTGCATTCGTATTATTATAGATGCCGATATTATCTCTCACATTACACAGCTCTGCAGTGCAAACGCCTGTAAAAGCCAATGGAAAAAATAAGATCACTACATTCTTTCCTTTTTGATCTGCCAATGATACCGGATTTTTATCCGTATCAAATAATGTAAAATCGGGTGCTTTTTCGCCTACTTGCTTACTCATAAATGGTTTTTTATTTAAAATTAGTATGTCAACTTTGTAAAGATACGAAGGATGTTGGGGATTAGCTATTGGGGGTTGGCTGTTGGCTGTTGGCTATTGGCGGTTGGCTATTGGCTGTTGGGGATTGGCTGTTGGCTTTTTTTTTGACTTTTGACTTTTGATTTTTGACTTTTGCTTCCCCCAACGACCAATTACCCTTATCCCAGCTTCATCTCCGGTACAAAATCAGGTATCAACAATCTGCCGGCTGTTTTGGATTTGATTTCTTCTATGCTTACACCCGGGGCGCGTTCTTTTAAAACAAATCCCTGCTCAGTAATATCCAATACTGCTAATTCGGTAACTACTTTTTTTACACAGCCAACACCTGTTAAAGGAAGACTGCATTTAGGTAATAATTTGCTTTCGCCTTTTGGATTGGTATGCATCATGGCCACAATAATATTTCTGGCACTGGCTACCAGGTCCATGGCACCGCCCATTCCTTTCACCATTTTACCGGGGATCTTCCAATTGGCAATATCACCTGTATCGCTTACTTCCATGGCACCTAATACGGTAAGGTCTATTTTACCTGCGCGGATCATGCCAAAACTTTCGGCGCTGTCAAAGAATGAACCACCCGGAACCAGGGTAACCGTTTCTTTTCCTGCATTGATCAGGTCCGCATCAACCGCTGCCTCTTCCGGATAGGGACCCATACCCAATATTCCATTTTCGCTTTGAAAAATAACCGTCATACCCTCAGGTATATAATTGGATACCAGGGTGGGAATGCCGATGCCCAGGTTCACATACATACCATCTCGCATTTCTAATGCAATTCTTTTGGCAATGGCGTATTTATCTAAAGACATGGAGAGTAATTAAAAATTAATTATTGAATAGGATGTATTCAACTATAGTTTTACTGTTTTCTTTTCGATTCGTTTTTCGTAATTTTTTCCTTCAAATATTCGATGTACATATACGCCGGGAACATGGATCTGGTCGGGGTCGAGTTCGCCGGGTTGTACAAGGTGTTCTACTTCTGCGATGGTGATATCTCCGGCTTTGGCCATGGAGGTTGAAAAATTACGGGTGGTTTTACGGAATACCAGGTTGCCCAGGGTATCTCCTTTCCAGGCTTTTACTATCGCAAATTTTGCATGCAGTGCATGTTCCATCAGGTACATCTTGCCATCAAATTCACGGATCTCTTTTCCATTCGCAATTTCGGTTCCATATCCGGCGGGAGTAAAAAAAGCGGGGATGCCCATTCCGGCCATTTGAATTCGGGTAGCCAGTGTGCCTTGTGGAATCAGGTCTACTTCCAGTTCTCCGCTTAATAACTGACGTTCAAATTCTGCATTCTCTCCTACGTAGCTGCTCATCATTTTCTTTATCTGGCGGGTCTTCAGTAATAAACCCAGACCAAAATCATCAACCCCTGCATTATTTGAAATACAGGTGAGATCACGCACGCCTTTTTTTACAATAGCGGAAATACAATTTTCGGGAATGCCATTCAATCCAAAACCACCCAGCATCAGGGTATCCCCATCAGCCAGATCGAAGATGGCTTCATCTGCATTCTGAAATAATTTATTCATATAGCAAGTATTGAATTCGACCAGGCGGGTCTAAACTAAATAGCCGGCTTCGCCTGACCGTGATTATTATCTTCTAATTTTCTCTTGGCATGGATTCCATATTGTTCTACAGAATCCATCAATACCTTCATTTCCAGCGGATGTGCTTCGTAATATTGTAAACTGTTATAAAACTGATCGCGCTTGATAGCGTGTATAGAAAACACCTGTTCATACAAACGGATATTCTCATGTTTCGTTTTAGCTAATGTATCTTTTGCTGTGGTTAACAGGTACCATTCATCTGCTTTCATCAAATCCCACATCACCATCTTCATCCTGTCAATTTCCATGGGTTTTTCTTTAGCAGGTCCCAGGTGACAACTACTGATCAGGCTTACACAAATGATTACAAAGAGTATTCCAGTTCTTTTTCTCATTTTAGTTCCTGTTTGTAAAGTGGCGCATTTACGATATCTAGTTCGGTGATGAGTTCAATCAATTTTGTTTTCTCTTCATCACTACCTTTTCTGAATATCCCAATCAGTTCCTGTGCCCTACCCTGAAAAAAGAACTGTAAGATCATGGTATTGGGATTCTCTCTGTTAAACGCCTGCAATTGTGCCAGGCTTTGTAATATATTCTTTCTGCCCTCTGGTTCATTTTCGTACAGTTTATCCAAACCTGAACGATAGTATTTATAGATGGCATCATGTATAATATTATAGCGTGTATTGATCAGGTTTTCGTTTAACCAATATCGGTTTCGTACACCATCAAATACTTTCCATCCGCTGATATATTTCCCTTCAGGCGAATTATTGATAATATTCTGTGCTTTCCGGTAAAACTCATCTCCTCCTTTGGGTGAGAAAGAATCATAATCCAACCCGAGAATCATATACGCGTAATAGGCAAAAATGGCTGGCAAATTGGCCACAGAAGCATCTGTTCCCTGTACCCGGTTCTCATTGAATTCAACGGGTTGAAATTCTACATACTTAAATGCCACATCCGCATCCAGGTAATTCACCAGTGCCGATTGGTAAGAGGTATTGAATATCGGGCGGGCAGTTTGTACTGTAAGGGTGGCTTTATAATTATTGGTTTCCAGGATACTTTCTACACTCAGGATAAAACTGCAAACGATCTTCTCATTGGATTGAAACTGGCCATTGGTCCATCTCCTCGAATTCATCAAATTGTTCAGCTGTGTTTGGAGCGTAGTAAATATTTTTTTATCTACTGTTGAATTGATTCCACGGGATAATACCGTTACACGGGCCTGTAATTCCTGCGAAAAAGCAGCCGGTACTGCCAGCAAAAAAGAAAGAGAGAATATGATCAGTTTTTTATGCATCCGGATGGCGATAAATGAATCACGGTTGTAAAGATACCAATGTTCGGCTTACCTGAAAAAGGAACCACAGATTTCAATCTTTGACAGCCAAACCCTGACTGAAGCTAACAAAAAACGACAGTTCATCACTGTCGTTTTTAATAATTTGGAAAGATTTAGCTTATCTGAAGAGATCGTTATCGTTATTTCTTCTATGGTATACTTTCCCCTCCATAAATTCCTGGGTGGCTAAAATAGCCGGGTTCGGCATTTTTTCATAAGCCCTTGAAATTTCAATCTGCTCTTTGTTTTCATGAATTTCTTCCAGACTGTCTGTATGACTGGCAAACTCTTCCAGTTTATTATGCAATTCTTCTCTCAGAGAAATATTGATCTGGTTAGCTCTTCTGGCAATGATTGCGATAGACTCGTACAGGTTACCTGTTTTTGATTTAATATCAATCAGGCTTTTTGTTTCAACAACACTGGCGGTATTAGCGCTCATTTGCCTTCTTAGTTTGCTCATTTTTCAGGTTTTTTAAGAAATTATTGGTTTGTGTTTTTACTTTATTTACTTCATCCAGGTGCTTGCTGTCTGCATAGCGCTCTGTAAAATCGTTGCACTCAAAAAGTACTTTTTCGAAGCGCTCTCTTTGCTTCTCTTCGTAACTCATCTCAGCATATTTATAATAGGCTTTGATCACTAACACCTTGTATTCATCCCCTTTTTTGGAATCAGGGTAATTATCAGAAACAGAAGCAAATGCTATGGCCGCTGCTTTGTAAAAACCCAGATTATAATAGAGTTCCGCACTCAGGTATTCTTTTCTTTCCAGTTTCTCCCTGCATTTATCAATGATTTCTGTCGCTTCTTTTAATCTGGCGGAAGAAGGGTGTGTATTGATAAAAGCCTGCATCAACTGCATGGTTTTATTCGTATTGGTCTGATCCAGTTCTACTTTGGGTGATTGCCTGAAATAGCAAAAAGCCCGCATATAATCACATTCTTCGTTCTTAGGACTGGTAGGAAAATTCTCAACAAATGTTTTGAAAAGATTTTCCGCATTCAGATAATCCTTCTCGTAATAATAAGAATACGCAAACTTATAGTACATATCCTCATACCGTGTGGTTCCTTTTACATAAGGAAAGATGTCTTCATACAATTGCTGGGCGTAACCATATTGTTTTTTAGCATAAAACTGTTCCGCCATTTTGTATTTGTACTCGTAATCCTTACTCTTCAGGATCTTACCAAACTTAGTAGAACAGGAAGACGCAAGTATCACCACCGATATTAAAAAAAGTACAATTCTATTCATACAAGTTGGCAAAATTAGTTATTTGCGGGCAATTTATGACCACAGATTTTGCTTTAGGCTTTTGGGTAGTTAAGAATTACCTAAAACCCTTGAATATCGAATATTGAACAAGGAATGTAGAGCTGAATAAGTAGATCATCCGATAATTCTACACTGACAACTCGATATTTTATTTTTTTTAATACATCAAAAAAGCTGCTTTTCAGCAGCTTTTTTGACTATTTAGTGGGGGAAAGCTTATTTATCGCCTTCTCCTTCCTGTAATTTGGCTTTGATTTCTGCCAGCGCTCCCAGATCACCCAGGGTTGCTTTTTCTACTTTAGCCTGGATATTTTTCACCGCTTTCTTGGTGTTATCCGATTCTGTTTTGGCTTCTTTTTTGGCAGCTTCTTTTACCTCAGCTTCCTGCTGCTCCCAGATACGTGCATGACTTAACACGATCCTTTTTTCATTGCGATCAAATTCGATCACCATGAACTGGGCGGTTTCATCAGCCTGAACCTGTTTGCCATCTTCCTTATTCAGGTGACGGTTAGGGGCAAATCCTTCCAATCCGTATTGTAACTGCACCAGGGCACCTTTATCGTCTTTACGGGTAACCGTTCCTTCATGGATAGTACCAACGGCAAAAGTATCTTCCAGTGCGTTCCAGGGATCTTCTTCCAGTTGTTTATGTCCCAACTGCAGTTTGCGGTTTTCTTTATCAATACTTAAGATAATGATATCGATCTGCTCGCCTACTTTGGTGTAATCAGTTGGGTGATTGAAACGTTTTAACCAACTCAGATCGCTGATATGGATCATACCACCAATACCGGGTTCCAGTTCAACAAATACGCCATAAGGAGTGATGTTTTTAACCAGTCCTTTGTGTTTGCTGTTTTCAGGGAATTTGGTTTCGATCGTATTCCATGGATCCTGGCTCATTTGTTTGATGCTCAGGCTCATTTTACGTGAGTCTTTATCCAGGGTTACCACTTTCGCTTCATACTCATCGCCCAATTTGAAGAATTCCTTCGCATTAATCGGAGTATTGGCCCAGGTAATTTCAGATACGTGTACCAGTCCTTCAACACCAGGCTGAATTTCCAGGAATGCACCGTAATCTTCAATATTCACCACTTTACCTTTCACTACGCTACCTTCTGCCAAACCTTCAGGCAATACATCCCAGGGATGCGGGGTAAGTTGTTTCAGGCCTAAGCTGATACGTTTTTTGTCGTCGTCGAAATCCAATACCACCACTTGTAATTTCTGGTCCATCTTCACCACTTCGCTTGGGTGAGAGATACGTCCCCATGAAATATCGGTGATATACAATAAACCATCTAATCCACCCAGGTCCATAAACGCACCAAAGTCTGTGATGTTTTTCACAACACCTTCCAGTACCTGGCCTTTTTCGAGTTTGCTCATGATCTCGGCACGTTGTGCTTCGATATCGCTTTCTATCAGGGCTTTATGAGATACAACTGCATTCTTAATGGCTTCGTTAATCTTAACCACTTTAAATTCCATGGTTTTACCTACAAACTGGTCGTAATCAGTTACAGGCTTCACATCAATCTGGGAACCTGGTAAGAAAGTTTCCATACCAAATACATCTACGATCAATCCACCTTTTGTTTTGCTGGTTACAGTACCGGTAATTACTTCGCCGGTCTTATGTACTTCCACAATTCTTTCCCATGCACGGTAAATGCGGGCAGATTTGCGGCTCAGGTGCAGGTTACCACCCCTGTCTTCTTTTTCTACTACCATTACTTCCACATCATCACCGATCTTCAATCCCTGTACATCACGGAATTCGTTCAATGATACCAATCCATCACTTTTAAAACCGATGTTAACTACTACATCTGTTTTCGTTAAGGCCACAACGGCACCTTTTACGATTTCACCATCTTCAATCTGAACAAAAGTGTCATCATACACTTTGTCGTATTTCATTCTTTCTGTTTCTGCATAATGACTCACATTACGTTTGTCAATGCTCCAGTCGAAATCATCATGCGCGGTTTCAATCACCGGCGCTGATACAGGTGCATTTGTTGTCGCAGTAGTAACTTCTGCAGCTTCTGTGGCTGTAGCGTTCTCCTGTGCATCTGCGTTTAGTTGTTTGTTAATGAATTTCATACAATACCCGAGGGTTTTATTTCGGGGCAGCAAAGGTAGGGAACTGAAGGGAGATGGGAAAGGAATTCAGGGAGTTTTTGATTGCTTCCAGCCCATTACATTATCTAAAAATGCTATACAAAGGTTCCAAATGCCACAAACATTTGTTTTTCAGTCAGTTAGCCTCATTTCAGGTACCAATATTATCATCAATACCAGCCCTTTTAGAAATAGTTTGGCCGGGTTTTCTATGTATTTGCGTCGTATCTGCGTTTATATTTCTTCGGTTACAACCGAAGCGGCTTCGATTGTAACCGAAGAAAACCCGAAGAAGCTTCGATTGCAACCGAAGCAGAACCGAGTGAAATAAGACGCGAATACGAAGGAAATAGAATTGGTATCTGGATCTTTCTACCTTTTTTGAAGGTGATACTTTGGTAATACAATGTGTTGGTGATAACACCAACCCCGGCCAAAAGAGAATAGGCTTGTTTCCTGAACCAGCAGTTATTCCCAATAATTTTTCATTAGGTCTGCCACCCATCCAGGTTGACTGATTTCTCCTTTAGGTTGAAATTCTTTGAAAACAGGTTTGATGTCCAAAACAGGCGTACCGTCAATCGCATCAAGATTTTTCACCCGGATGATTCTCCCGGCATGCGATAAAAGCATTACTGTACAGAGACCAATTTTATTTGGCCTGTCCTTTTTTCTTTGCCCGAAAATACCAACCAAAGGATAGTCTGGATTACCCCTTGGCCTGCAAAGACCGATGAAAGTGACCAGGCTAAACCGAAGCAAAGTGACCACCTTTTTTGCTGGCGAAGATTCGATGTTGATAACTACTCGGGAGGTAGATTTTTCGCATAGTATTTGATGCTGATTGCAGTTGCAATTCCTTACAAATTTACTCCTACTGTTTATTATTTCCTACTGGTGCTTCTCTTTTAATTCTACACTACCCTGGAACAGATCTGTTACTGTCCATTTCCATTTAAAATCAATTGGTTAATATAAATGCTGCGGCGAAGCCGATATGTTTATCGTGCATTAGATGAGCAATACGGCGATGAAATAATGGAGGTGGAATGATCTGAAGGAAGAGATTATGCAGCTAATAACGGGGCGTAGAATTGATCTATGAAGGGCTGCTCACTTTGAGCCGGTTTACTATGGTCAGTTTCGATCGGTTTACCCTGTAACGTGATTTCCGGTATTGACTGCTCTGTGTTTCCGGTTCTTGCAGGTAATGCAGATGCTTTGAGTAATTCACAGAGTTTTAGCAGCCGGGGTATTTGCAGTAAATATTTTATTCATGATCATTCTCCTGTTTATCCGGAACGGTTTGCAAGAAGACAGGATATTTCTATTACGGTTTCAACCAATCTGGTAAATGAGCTCAGAAAAAATAACTGGCTGGATAGTAAAAATTATTTTATCAACACTTCCGGTTTTGTGAGCGCGGATGTACAGGCTAAGCCTGCTAATTATCCTGTTTTCCTGAGTTTGAATTTAACACAGCAGGTAGATGTGCTTAACCAGATTGATGTGATGTATGCTGCGCATCAGTTTTATAGCGATTTTAATAGGACAACGATAAAATTTTTGGATACACAGTGTCAGTAGCCACCAAATAATTCCATACAATTATTCAGCAAATAAAAAAGACCTTTCGAAAGGTCTTTTTTATTGTCGACTTATAAACTTCGTTCAATCCCCAGCTCCAAACCCCTCAATTCGGCCAACCCACGTAAGCGACCAATGGCACTGTATCCGGGATTGGTTATCTTTTTAAGATCGTCCAGCATCTGGTGCCCATGATCTGGTCGCATAGGTATGGATATGCCACGACGTTTCTGTACTTGCACAATTTCTTTTACCACGGCATACATGTCTACATCCCCATCCAAATGATCTGCTTCATAAAAATTACCTTCGGCATCTCTCTTCGTGCTTCGGAGGTGAATGAAATGAATATAATCTCCCAGTCGTTTTACCATGCCGGGTAAATCATTATCCGGTCTTACACCAAATGAACCGGTACAGAAACAAAATCCATTGGCGGGTGATGATATAGCTTGCCTGAGATCATGGGCATCCTGTTCGGTGCTCATAATACGAGGTAGCCCTAACACAGAATAAGGCGGATCATCAGGATGGATCGCCATTACTAAGCCTAAGGATTCTGCCACAGGAACCACCTGTTCTAAAAAATAAAAAAGATGTTCTTTCAATTTTGCCCGATCAATCCCTTCATACTTTTTGAGCGCAGAAAAAATTTGTTCGGATGTAAATTGTTCGCGACTTCCCGGCAGACCCATCAGCATATTATTACATAAAAGATCTTTGTCTTCCCTTGACATGAGCGCCAGCTTCTTCTTACCTCTTTCAATCTCCTCAGCTGTATAATCCTTTTCCGCACCCGGGCGTTTCAATAGGAACATATCAAAAGCAATAAAAGCCGCTTTTTCAAAATACAGGGCGCGGCTCCTGTCGGGCAATTCATAAGAAATATCAGTACGCACCCAATCGAGTATGGGCATGAAATTATAAGTAACCACTTTCAATCCACAAGCCGCTACATTCTGTAGACTGATTTTGTATTTATCAATCCATTCCTGGAAATTACCATACTGTCTTTTGATATCTTCATGCACAGGCAGGCTTTCAATCACCGTCCAGCGCATACCAGCTGATTCTATCAATGCTTTTCTTTCATTGATCGCATCGATCGTCCATATTTCTCCTACGGGTATCTGGTGCAGGGCAGATACCACGCCTGAGCAACCCGCCTGACGGATATCCCAGAGATCTACGGGATCATCAGGACCGTACCATCGCATTGTATGTTCCATAATATATATTTTATCCCCTAGCCCCATTTTTCAAATTGGGGAGGGAAAGGAAAATTAAATGGATACGATTAGATTTCGCAGATCCGGTTTATAAAAATCTGCGAAATCGATGTAGCTATTGCTAATCCTTACCAGAAAATGGTATACAAAGCTGTCAGAATACCGCCTACAATTAGAACCCCAACCGTAAATGCGGGACTGAGTTTGAACATGCTTCTGTCTATCTCCAATCCCTTTCCTTTCACACCCATTTTATTTCCTATGGTACTAATAAGCCACATACCCACAATACAAATCACAAATACAAAACCCATTCTGTCAAGGAAAGGAATTTCATAAATGCCTTTATCTGTTTTCGCAGCAAAACCATAAGGTTCCAGGAAAGCCAGGTTCATAAAGGCCGGAAGAAATTTAAAAAAGATAGAGAAAACAAAACCACCAACGGTTGCAAATAATGCAGCGGAAGAAGTGGTCTTTTTCCAGAAGAACCCGAGTATGAACATGGCAAAAATACCAGGCGATACAAAGCCTGTATATTCCTGTATAAATTCGAATCCGCCTTTTTTATCAATACCCATAAAAGGTGCAATTACCACACCAATGATCAATGCCAATACCACCGTAATTTTCCCAATCCATACCATTTTCTTTTCATCCGCTGCAGGATTGATCTTTTTCTTATAAATATCCAAAGTAAAAATCGTAGAAATACTGTTGGCTTTACCGGCGAGCGATGCCACTACCGCTGCAGTTAAAGCAGCAAATGCCAAACCTTTTAATCCGGGTCCTAACAGATTCAACATAACCGGGTATGCATTATCCTGAACGATTTCACCATTCACCATCATTTGCTCATGAAAACCACCATTCTGGTAAAGTACATACGCTGCAATACCTGGTATCACCACAATTACAGGCATCAGCAATTTGAGGAAAGCGGCAAACAGGATTCCGCTTCTGGCGGTTTTTAAATCAGCCCCCAGGGCACGTTGAGTGATATATTGGTTACATCCCCAATAATTCAGGTTAACGATCCACATACCACCGAGTAAAACAGTTAATCCCGGCAGACTGATAAAATTCGGATTATCTTTTTTCAGGATCATGTGAAAATGATCATTGGCTTTATCGGTCAGTAATTTCAGTCCGTTTAATACTCCCGTAGTGCCAAATTTCTCTGATACCAAGGTAAGCGCCAGATAGGTAGTGGCCAATCCGCCTACAATTAAAAAGAATACTTGTATCACATCTGTATAACCGATTACTTTCATTCCACCCAGTGTAATGATAACGGCAAAGCCTGCCAGGAAAACCATACACAGGTAAAGCGGTAATCCTGAAATCGCATGAATAGCCAAGGCACCCAGATACAATATAGAAGTGAGGTTCACAACCACGTATAATAAAAGCCAGAAAATGGCCATGATCATAGCAACTGTGCTATTATACCGCTGGTTCAGAAACTGCGGCATGGTATAGATCTTGTTTTTAAGATAAACCGGTATAAAAAATATGGCTACGATCATTAGCGTAGCGGCGGCCATCCACTCGTAAGTAGAAATGGCGAGACCCATTTTAAATCCGTTACCACTCATACCAATCATCTGCTCAGCCGAAATATTAGAAGCAATGAGGGAGGCACCGATGGCCCACCAGGTAAGCGATCCCTCGGCCAGAAAATAATCATGCGAAGCCGTAGTGCTTGCTTTTTTCTTGCGTCTGTAAACCCAATAACCATAACTGGCTACTATCACAAAATAAACAAGGAATACAATGTAATCAGCTGTTTGCAATGATTTCATAAAAGCTTTCGTTTAGGGGTATTGATGAATGGTGATTATTTTTGAAAATGATAATTGAAAAAGATGCTTATTTTATTTCTGGTAATACATATCGTTCCATCTTAATTGATTCTTGAATTCATGAATCCTTGTGTCTTTATCAATTAACACCAGTTCTATCCCTGCCATTTCTGCAAAATCAGTCAGGTGTTCTGTTGTCAGGTTTTGGCTATAACAGGTATGATGCGCTCCGCCCGCCAATATCCAGGCGGCACAACCGGTATGCATATTGGGATAAGGTTTCCAAAGCACCCTGGCCACAGGCAGTTTAGGCATACTCTGCATGGGTGCCACAGCAATTACTTCATTGACCAATAATCGGAATCGATTGCCCATATCAATCATAGAAGCATTTAAAGCCGGACCAGGAGCTGAATTAAATACCAGTCTTACAGGATCTGCCTTACCCCCAATGCCCAATGGATGAATCTCACAACTGGGTTTTGCATCCGCAATACTTTCACAGATTTCCAGCATATGGCTTCCTAATACCATACGGTTATCCGGATTAAAATGATAGGTATAATCTTCCATAAAACTATTTCCTCCTTTCATTCCACTACCCATCACTTTCATCGCCCTTACCAAGGCTGCGGTTTTCCAATCGCCCTCACCCGCAAACCCATATCCTTTTTTCATTAATCGCTGTGCCGCAATACCGGGCAATTGTACCATGCCATGCAGATCCTCAAATGTATCTGTAAACCCTTTGAAATTTCCGTTCTCCAAAAATGTTTGTATCCCCAATTCTATTCTCGCGGCTTCCCGCAATGATTGTCGTTGTTCTCCCCTGGGTAATAGAGATTCTGCGAGGATATAATCAGATGTGTATTCTTCTATCAGATTATCAATTTGTTTATCGCTGATCGAATTGATCACCGCAACGAGGTCACCTACCCCATACGTATTTACGCTATACCCGAACTTAATTTCCGCCTCTACCTTATCTCCTTCCGTAACAGCCACATTACGCATATTATCGCCAAACCTGGCAAATTTGGCGGATTGCCAATCTGCCCAGGCAGCGGCGGCCCTTGTCCAGGCATTGATTTTTTCCAATGATTCCGGATCTTCCCAATATCCTACTACCACTTTACGGTTCAGTCGCATACGACTCATGATAAACCCAAACTCACGATCGCCATGTGCAGACTGATTCAGGTTCATAAAATCCATATCGATAGTTGCCCAGGGAATATCCCTGTTGAACTGTGTATGAAAATGCAACATCGGTTTATTCAATATACGCAGTCCCCCAATCCACATTTTTGCGGGAGAGAATGTATGCATCCAGGTAATGATACCAATACAATCCGTTGATTGATTGGCTTCCATACAAACCGCATAAATTTCCTCCGCTGTTTTTACTGTTGGCTTATATACTACCGTTACCGGTATTTGTGAAGCACTATTTAATGAAGCAGCAATGGTTTGCGAATGTTGCGCCACCTGCAATAAAGTTTCCTCTCCATACAGATGCTGGCTTCCCGTAACAAACCAGACTTCTCTTTTCTTCAGATCTATCATAATTATCTTTTTAGTATGCAATGAATTTTATTCATTTCTAAGGTGTTATGCTATTTAAAAAAAATCTAGCAAAACACGTTGAGTGCTATTATTATAATACGTTCTTAGCGACCATTGCGGTTCATTGCGTCCTTTGCGTTACAGCTTCTACTGGTAACTTTTAAAAGCAGGAGCGCAAAGGACGCAATGAACCGCAGTGAACGCAAAGAAAAATGTTTCGCTTAATCAAATTTCAATCTATTTAAATAGCACAATAAGTTACTTTCTAATAACCGACCTTTACGCAATCCCTAACCTACAACACCATCTCACAATAAAATACCGAAACAGGTTTCCCTATTTGGCTATTAACTCAATATCCTTTACCTGCGTTGGAAACCATACCATCATTTCACCTTGTCCGCGGTTTGCCCAGCTATAATAAGGTATAGCAGTCAGTTTTTGTTTCACAGTAGAAATGGAATTTCCATTAGCTACAATTACGGCAGGTACTTCCGCTGTAAGCACTGTTACCCCATGTAGTAATGCAGGTTGAAATTGAGTGGTAAATTTTGTATTGTTAGGGATAATTAAGTTAGCTGCTTTCCCATGATTATCCACCCATTCCGCACAATACATCAATGGGCCGCGTTGCAAGGCAACTTTACCAATATCATCAGTGAGTTTTTCATTGGCTGATACGGTTCTTACTTCCATTGGCAATAACATTTCGATCTTATCCCCTTTTTTCCAGGATCTATCGATAACAGCGTATCCATGTTCGATTGTATACGCAACCGGCTGACCATTTACTTTGATGATGGTTTTCTGATTGGACTGATCGGTAAACGAATACAGATCAGAAGGTACTGCTCTATTCAAGGCCCATCCCGGAATACGGATCTTCATAGCAAAATTAGCAGGGGTTGCTGGATCAAGCGTAAAGACCAATCCCCCATCCCATGGATAATTATTTTGTTGTGTGATCTGTACCGCCTGGTTATGAATAGTGAGGTTTGCCTTTCCATTGATGAAAAGATTTACATACACAGTATCATCTTTCTGTGCATATACATATCCCGGAATAGAAGGAATCAATCTTACCAAATTGGTAGGGCAGCAGGAACATTCAAACCAACCTGATCTTTCAAATTCAATATCCGCATGTTTGAAATTATGCGTGATCTGCATGGCATTGGTATAAAAAAATGATTTACCATCCAACC
>CAIYKV010000109.1 GCA_903926855.1 uncultured Bacteroidota bacterium
GGTCACCATTAAAAGAGATGTTAACGAAATACGCTGAACAGATAACTAATAGTGATGTTGTGGAACGGCTTAATCTTCAAAAACATAAATATATTGTTGTAAGTGCACACAGGGAAGAAAATATTGACCTGAAAGATAATTTTGAAATCCTGGCAGGGTCATTAAATGATGTAGCAGAAAAATATCAGATGCCCATTATTTTTTCTACACACCCAAGAACGCAGAAAAAAATAACTGAAAAAAAGATCAGCTTTCATCCACTTATTAAAAATGTTCCACCACTTGGATTTTTTGATTACGTAAAGCTGCAGAAAAATTCTTTTATTGTTTTATCCGATAGCGGAACAATAAGTGAAGAATCCGCGATGATCCGGTTTGATGCTGTTAGTATCCGAACAAGTACTGAACGGCCGGAAGCCGTTGATGCAGGTACAATTGTGCTTGGAGGAATTACGAAAGATGAAATGCTACAGTCAATAGAAATTGTAAAGTCTACACCGGTAATGGATGTAATACAACTTGCTTCCGAATACCTGATTGTAAATACATCAGACAGGGTAATACGGATTATACAGAGTTATACTTCTATCGTAAACAGGGTTATATGGAACAAATAAGAAAGAGAATACTTATTATCGGTTCAAAAGGAATGGCCGGTCATGTGGTGTATCGCTACCTGAAGGGGCTGAAAAAATATCATGTGGCAGATATATCACGTAATAATGCATATTTTATATCTACCTACACAATTGTTGATATAACTGACTTCACGGCACTGTTGTATGTATTACAGACAGAAAAGCCCGACGTTGTTATTAACTGTATAGGTGTATTGATACAGGAGGCAGAAAATAATCCCGATAGGGCCATACTGATAAACAGCTATCTCTCTCATTTTATTGCGAGGAAGGGGAAAGAACTTAATTTTAAACTCATACATATCAGTACCGATTGTGTATTCAGCGGCAAAAAAGGGGGGTATATTGAAACTGATCCTCTTGACGGTATTGGCTTTTATGCACATACAAAGGCAATGGGAGAAATTACCTATGACAATCACCTGACTCTCCGAACATCCCTTGTTGGTCCTGAATTAAAAAGTAACGGTATTGGGCTCTTCCACTGGTTTATACAGCAAAACGGAACCGTAAGAGGATATACAAAAGCTATCTGGACAGGGATAACTACGATTGAATTGGCACATGCAATTGAACATGCAATTATTAATAATTATTCTGGCCTGTATCATCTGGTGAACAATACACGCATTTCAAAATTTGAATTGATACATCTCTTCCGGGAAGTGTTTGAAAAAGACAATGTACTGATCGAGCCTTATGATGATTATGTAGTTGATAAATCGCTCATTAATTCCAATGATGATTTTAAAATCAATACTTATCAGCAAATGGTGAACGACATGAGGGCGTGGATGTATAACAATAAAGACCTGTATACAGGTTACGATCTTGCTTAATGAAGATACTTGTAGTGTGTCAATATTTCTGGCCGGAAAATTTTAGGATCAACGATCTTGTGTTGGGACTAAAAGAAAAAGGCTTGGAAATTGTAGTGTTTACGGGAAAGCCAAATTATCCGACGGGGAAATTTTATAAGGGATATTCGATGTTAGGAAAGTCAAAAGAAATCTGGAATGGGATAACTATTCATCGTACACCCCTTATTACCAGAGGAAGCGGAAGAGGGCTAAGATTATTCCTCAATTACCTGTCCTTTGCTTTAATAGGAAGTATTAAAGCTTTCTTCTTAAAAGTAGATGCAGATGTTATACTTGTTTACCAACAGTCGCCAATTACGGCCGCGTTGCCTGCCTTTATATTCAGGAACAAAACAAGGGCCAGAATCTATTTGTACATCCAAGATCTTTGGCCGGAATCGATTGAAGCAACAACAAGTTTAAAAAATAAAATAGTATTAAAATTCTTGTATAGATTATGTGACTGGATATATAAAAGCGCCGATACCATACTTATACAGTCAAAAGCATTCAGATCATATCTTGTTAGTAGAAAAGTTAACCCCGACAGGATTATTTACCTTCCAAATTCAACAGAATCTTTTTATAAAAGGGAGCTTCAGACAAATGAAATCAGCCATTTTTTTTCAGCAAAAACAAACATTGTATTTGCTGGTAACATAGGGGAGGCTCAAAGTTTCGATACATTAATAGCTGCTGCAAAAATAGTTAAAGTAACAGGTAACGATATTAATTGGGTGATTATTGGCGATGGCCGCCGTAGACGAGAGTTGGAACAGCTGGTTAAAGAAATGGGTATTGATGATGTGTTTAAGTTTATTGGGGCATTTAAGCCTGAAATGATGCCTTTTTTCTTTGCATACGCAGATGCTCTTCTTATTTCGCTTAAGAAAGATTTTATTTTCTCACTTACCATACCTTCAAAACTGCAATCATACATGGCTTGTGGTAAACCTATTATCGGATCCCTCGATGGTGAGGGACAGCTGATTATTAACGGTGCGGATTGCGGACTTGCCTCTGCTGCGGAAGATGCAAGTGGATTAGCTAAAAATGTAATCGCATTTATGAATACGTCAAGTCGTGAACGTAGCAGGATGGGAAATAATGCTTTCCGATATTTTAATATGGAGTTTGACAGAAAAAAATTACTTGGTAAACTTGAGAATATATTTAAAAATGAATCTTTTTAATACCTAAAATTCAGCTGTACGTTTAAAATCAGCATAGCCCCCAAGTGGGCTGTTTTCTTATTTGACTTGTTAGTATGTTATTTCTGTTTTATTTTTTCCTACTTCATTAGGAATAATTTTGCCTTAGCAGGCTTTGATTTACATACGGAAAGCGGAAACATACTGATGTGGTTATTTATCTCCGGTATCAGCTTTGCTGTATTTAAAACCTATATTGGTATCGTACGATATACCGATATAAAAGATATGCTTAAAATAGCATATGCAGTACTCACTACGACCACTTTGCTATTTCTTGTGAGCCTTTTAGGTACGTTTTTGGGGTCAATTTATTTTTCCGTAGTGACACTATTGATTAATTTATTCATTACAGTTTCTCTTTTAATTCTCTACAGGCTAGGGATAAAATTTTTATTGCTTTATTTCAAGTACCGTAATATCGAAAGACGTCGAATTGTAATATATGGAATTAACGAGACCGCGCTGATAACAAAAAATGTTTTGGAAAGTGAATATGGAACTAATATTAGTGTTGTAGCATTTATTAACGACGGGATGAATAAAAGTAGTGACGAGATTGATGGAGTTAAAGTATATTATTTGCAAGATTTTGAGCAAATTGTAGTGTCCCAAAAAATTGATTTGTTCATTTTTTCTGATTTTTCAATCTCGCATTTTAAAAGAAAACGATTAGTTAACTTGTGTTTGGAATATAATATTAAAATATTGTCAACTCCAGCTCGTAATACTTGGAACAATGGTAGTTTTTCGGGGCGACAGTTAATTGAAATGAGTATTGCGAATATCTTTGAACAAGAAATTGTAAGCACAAATACTACGGAAATTGAAGGGGCAATTGTCGATAATATTATATTAATAACCGGAGCAGCAGGATCTATCGGGGTAGGGCTCATTAAAAACTTGATCCCTTATAATCCCGGATTAATTATTCTATGTGATCGAGACGAGAATAAACTATATGACCTAAAGGCTGAGTTAGAAGCCTATAAGCTGAATAAAACAAAATTGGTGTTTATATTGACAGACATTACTAATGTTCTTATTATGGAGCAAGTGTTTGAAAAATATAAGCCCA
>CAIYKV010000110.1 GCA_903926855.1 uncultured Bacteroidota bacterium
CAAATTTTATATTCCCTACTGTGTAACCCAACGCAGCAGAATCATTATGCGCAGAACTGCCATAACCCATAAGCCAGTTATAATCATTCTTCTGCGCCTCCCCCAACTTAGGCCAACACAAAACAAACCCGCACAATAAAATAAAATACCACCGGTAGCTTTTTAAAAGCATTTTCATATTTTAAATATACTTAATTAGGGTGAAATGTTTTTTGGCACCCCGCACCCTCTAACTCCCGAAGCGGGAGAACCGCGCCCCTGTTTTCTGTATTGGCTCTGGTTTCCCCGTTTCGGGGACGGAAGGGGTCGGCACATCGCCCCTGCAAAGCCATTGCATTTGCCCTGTTGTGTGACCACTATTTTCTAATCCTTCACCAACTTACCCACCGCCACCAAACCGGTGTTTCTTATAATAGAAACCTGATACACACCGGTAGCAAATTTCGAAACCTCTATTTTCTGAAATCCCGAATACATAGGCAATTGCTGCGAATAAATTATTTGCCCTAATATATTAGTTATTTCTAAATGTATTTGCCCCTTGTTCCAATCAGTAAAGCCGTAATCTATTACCGCGTAATCTGTGGCGGGGTTGGGAAATACTTTTAATATTTGTTCTTTCGCTGCACGGATATCATCACCTAAACTTGTTAGAGTATCGCAAGCACTGCCGATTAAAGGCCCCAACCGGTAATTGGGATAGTTAGGAATGGAATTTGTCAAACAGGGAAGCGGCACTCCATCCTGAATAAAATTACAGGAATCCCCTTTTGCATTAGGAGTATTAATAACGTGATAAACAGCTACAGTGTTGCCCCCACTTATATAAATTTTACCATCAGGAGCTAACTGCTCCATGTGAAATACTATTTGCTCACCAGGTATGCCCGGAAAATGCGCTCCATTATAAATACCTACGGTATCCAATGCTGAAAAAACATTATTACTATCCCATAAATCAAATTGATATAATTGATGCGTAACGGAGGTATACAAATATCGACTATTAGGAGATATGGCAACTCCAAAAGCTGTCCAAAACGAATCAACGATTACCGGTAATGGAAAATATTGAGAATTGCTTAGTAAGCCGCTACAACGGTCAAAATCATAAATAGTTAATCCAGGACTTGAACATAGGTAAACGAATTTACTACCATCGGGACTAAAACATGCTGCGCCTATTTGCCCTTCATCCATTTCTGGGCCAAGGCAGGATAAATCAGGCAGAACGTGAATACCACTAGTGTCAATCAAAATCCTGTAAAAACAATTGCTGTTTCTTTTCTGTATCAATACCCACCAGTCTCTGCCGTTACCATGCCGGGTTGCTTGTATTTCGAATCCTAAACTATCATGTATAATAGTCTGGTTTTTATAAAGCACTTGTCCAAGCCCTCCATTAGCGGACATATCTACAAGCGTGGCCAATATTTTTGAGCAATATATCCCGTTTCCTTCCGTACCGGGTATTGTATCTATAAAAGAATGAATCAGATAATAATTGTTAGGTCTGTTTACATCAGGAATAGCTATAATACCTTGTTCATTTCTATATCCACCTTGTTG
>CAIYKV010000111.1 GCA_903926855.1 uncultured Bacteroidota bacterium
AATTGAATCAATCATTAAGCAGGAGCAAAAGCGATATAAAGAAAAGATTGTTACGCAGGTAGTCCCTTTTACCCAGTTCTATCCGGCTGAAGCATATCACCAGGAGTATATACATTTTCATCCGGATAACCGTTATGTAGCGAATGTATCCATCCCTGATTTTATAGAATTTAAGAAGAAATTTAAAGGAAATTTTAAATACTGATTTGATTATAGATACACTATTGTATTAATTGAATAGCCATTTCGCTATTTGGTAATTATAATTGATAGATGATGGTTTTATACTTGGAGGACAATGGTACATAAACAATGGAACCCGGGCCTCATATAAAGAACCATGTGACCTGTAATTGGCCGGTAGAATTTCACTCTCAGTATCCAGTTCACCAAAAACTGTTGTTGAGTCACCTAATACTATCAGGTCTCCAATTCTTGAAGGCATTAGGTGAAATCTTTTTACCGCTTCTGCCCGGGTGATTACTTCATCAACTCCCTTGAATTGTTGAATACTATTGATGACACGTGCCTTGTCTGAACTGTCTTTTAGGTAAACATAAGCGGTTCCGCCAAAGCCCCTGTGATGTTTAAAATATTTATCTCTTTCGGGTGAAATAGCCATTTTAATAGGAATATTTCTTTTGGCAAGCGCTTTTTCAATATCCCAGCAAAAACTTTTATGATTCACATGGTGATCAGCGGTTAATAAGATTACGGCGTTGGGTAATATCTCCATCATCCTTCCAATCAGGCTATCAAGTGTGTGTAAATGTTCTTTAGACTCTTTTTCTTCCGGCGCCCAGGTATGCATCGGATAGTCGGTAGTGTGTATATAGAAGAGGTCTATAGTAGGATTGTGTTGCATACTATAAATAGCAGCATTCAGTAACCAATAATTTACTTCTCTGCTGTAAATTGAGGGAGGGGTACCAACTAAATCAATCCATTTTTTGGAGGCTGTTTCGGGAGAAATGGCTTCATCTGAACCTTTAAATAATAAACCTGTTGTTTTTTTCTTACTGGAGAAGAGTAGTGAGTGAATACCCTTTTTTTGTGCTCTTTCAAAAATAGTTGGGGCTAATACCAGTGAGTCTTCTTCCATAAACTCTTCATTGCCTGTAGCCGGATTCACAAATGAATTACCGGTAATGCCATGAACAATAGGAAGTGTGCCAGTACAAATAGAAGTGTTGTTGAGATTTGTAACAGACGGCATAAGAGATGTAACAGATTTGTAAATGCCTGATTTTTCTATTTTATTCAAATTGGGCATATTGCTATTACGGTAGTAGTCGATACCAAAACCATCCATCATAATAATGATCACTTTTTGAGAAGTGCCGGGTTTCAGTGGTTTTTGGCTAATGGCCCAAGATGAGGAAATCAATAGCAGAAAACAGGTATTTAAAACCACTAAGCCGTTTACATGAATTTTGGATAGCTTATTTTTTCTCATGGAATGAAGGTAAGTTTGTCTTTTTTTTAAGCAGATTTTTCTGTATTAAGTTATTATGAAAATGGCTATTTATAAACCTATGTATAGTAGCAGTAAAATCTAATAATAAATGCCTGGCTTTTATGAAAAATTTTTACTCTTTAATCTATTATAATCTGGTAACGGGTTAACAAACCTGCCAGGCCATCAGATGAGAAACGGGCTTTTTTGATAGTATTTAACTCCGGGTCAATACTATAGTTGTACGCGCTGCGAAAATCCACCCCGGATAAATTTGTTTCATTGAATACCGCTCCGGAAAGATCAGTCTGATCAAACTGAGAGGAGTTTAAGTCGGCTTGAATAAAATTAACTTCTTTTAGAGATGATTTTATAAACTCGGTATTTGCGATTTTCTTCCCCATAAACACAGCATAATCCAGTACGCAGTTATCAAAATGAACTTCAAATAAAAAATCTTTGCATTGACTGAAATCAACTCCCAATAATTTACAATCAAGGAACTCAATATTTTGTAGTGAACTGCTGTTGAATTTACTCATAGATAAATTACAAGCATCAAAACGGCAATCAATAAATGTATTATTAGCCAAAATACTTTTTGATAGATCACATTTTCTGAATATGCAATTTTCGAATTCTTTACCGGATAAGTTTTTCTCAACATAACTAACCTGTTCAAAGATGATATCATCAAATACAAGGTCTTCCGTATTAAACTGGCTTGATTTCATGGTATGGGTTCTATAATTATTAAGTATAAAGCTAGTTTTTTGTAAAACATAAATAGCTAATTGTATATTTTACAACATCGGCTCGTTGCTTAATTAGCGATAAGGCAGCTTTCAGCCAAATGCAGCAGCCAACATCCACAAAACGACTAAAATTTTAGTAGCATCCAACTCCAAATCCCCAAAACAGAATCATTCCCCTATATTATTTTTTGTATATTGCTTTACCCCAATCAGGCTGCCAATAGTGAAAAAGCTTTTCATAATATCTCTATTAGTAACACTAGTGTATACTTATTCCTGCTCAGGTAATAAACAAGATAATATTGGAATAGAAGAAAATGGGGCAATCAGCTATAATTTTCAGGTGCGGCCTATTTTTTCTGATAAATGTTTTAAATGTCATGGACCGGATGCCAATAAACGGCAGGCAGGTTTACGTTTGGATATTGAATCCGAAGCCTTAAAGGCCTTGCAGGAACATCCAAGAGCGCATGCTTTGGTGCCTGGAAAGCCCAATGAGTCGGAGCTTTTTCTTAGAGTAAGTTCTACAGATACTTCTATTATGATGCCTCCACAGAATAGTCATCTTCCCGCATTGACAGAGCCCGAGATAGCGATTATTAAAAAGTGGATAGAACAAGGCGCCAGGTATGAAAAGCACTGGGCATTTATAGAACCGAAAAAAGCAGAAATACCTAAAGTAAAAAATACCGAATGGCCTAAAAATCAGATTGATTATTTTGTATTACAGGTACTGGAGAAGCGACACCTAGCGCCTAATGAGGAAGCAGATAAGGAAAGATTGTTGAAGCGTGTATTCCTGGATATTATTGGCTTACCGCCCACACCGCAACAGACAGAAAAATTTTTGAAAGACAGCTCACCGAATGCCTACGAAAAAGCGGTGGATGATTTATTGCAACAACCCGCTTACGGAGAACGTATGGCCATACCCTGGCTGGATATAGCCCGTTACGCTGATTCTCATGGTTATCAGGATGATAATTACAGAACCCAATGGCCCTGGCGTGATTGGGTGATTCATGCGTTTAATAAGAATATGCCTTATGACCAGTTTATCAGCTGGCAATTGGCAGGTGATCTGATGCCTAATGCTACTAAGGAACAAATGCTGGCTACCGGGTTTAACCGGAATCATAAAATAACAGAAGAAGGGGGAGTAGTGGATGAAGAATACCGTGTTGAGTATGTTGTTGACCGGACGAATACATTGGGTCGGGGTATTATGGGTGTTACGATTGAGTGTGCTAAATGTCATGATCATAAATATGATCCCTTTACACAAAAGGAATACTATCAAATGACCGCTTTTTTTAATAATATAAAAGAAGTGGGTCTGGAAGCAACAGTGGGAGGTCCGGAAACCTATGCCAAGAACCCAAGAATGGAAATTACCAAAGAGGATCTGCAGGGTATATTAAGTTTTGTAAATAAAACAGATACCAATAAACTGGAAGTATCTGTTATGAAAGACAGGGATACTTTGCGTAAGTCCTATATACTAACCCGAGGTAATTATGATCAGCATGCTGAAGAAGTAGAACCGGGTACACCGGCTTCCATTTTACCTTTTCCATCAAATTATCCCCGTAACCGACTTGGATTAGCTCAATGGTTATTTAATGATAAAAATCCGCTAACTGCAAGGGTTTTTGTAAATCGTATCTGGCAGGAATTTTTTGGGCGAGGAATTGTAAAATCTGCTGCTGATTTTGGTATGCAGGGTGATCTGCCTTCCCATCCTGCTTTGCTTGATTGGATAGCGGTTGATTTTAGAGAGAACGGATGGAATATTAAACGACTGGTGAAACAGATGGTTATGTCTGCTACCTATCGCCAATCAGCAGTAATTAGTAAAGAAAAATTAAAAACTGACCCTGAAAATATTTATTTATCACGTGCTCCCAGATTACGTTTACCTGCAGAACTGGTGAAGGACCTGGTATTGGCCAGTAGCGGTTTGTTAAATAGAAAAATTGGTGGCACCAGCGTGAAAGCTTATCAGCCACCCGGACTTTGGGAACTGGCTACTTCTGGAAGAGGTATTTTGGCCAGCTACAAGCAGGACACAGGTGATGCAGTTTACAGAAGGGGAATGTATACGTTTATCAAAAGAACCGTACCTCCACCCAACATGGCCATTTTTGATGCCAGTAACCGCGATCAGTGTGAAGTAAAACGATCCCGCACCAATACCCCTTTACAGGCTTTAACGATGATGAATGATCCAACGGTTCTTGAAGCCTCTGTGGCATTGTCTGATCAGTTATTAAAATCAGGTAATGGTTCAGAAGTACTGATAGAAACTGCGTTTAGAAAAATCATTTGTCGCTCCCCTAATCAAAAAGAAAAAACCATTTTATCCGGCTACTATCAGGATAAAATAGAATACTATACAAAAGATAAAAAAGCAGCTGAAAAAGCCATTATTGCCGGACAGTATAAAGCCACTTCAAAAAAATCAATTCAACTGGCTGCATTGATGCAGGTAATAGAAGTTATGTATAATATGGAAGAAGCTATTACGAAAACATGATTTTGTAAAGTGTAATGCTTATCCATTACTATTAAAACAGTAACAAAATCGAGAGGGCTACATCACATGGAAAAGGAAATTATTGAACATGGACTGAACCTAAACCGGAGAAAATTTCTTGCGGGTTTAAGCATTGGTGTAGGTAGTGTTGCGCTCGGCTCACTGCTAATGCCGGATCTATTTGGAAGTAGCACGGAGGAATCCGGTTTTGTTCCCGGCATTCCGCATTTTGCGCCCAAAGCGAAACGGGTTATTTATCTTTTCCAGAATGGAGCACCATCCCAATTGGAATCATTCGATTATAAACCCAATCTGGTTAGTATGATGGGACAGGACTTACCCGAATCAGTTCGGATGGGTCAGCGCTTAACCGGAATGACTTCTTTACAAAAGAAATTTCCATTGGTAGGATCTTATTATAAATTTAACCAACATGGTCAGTCAGGGGCATGGGTAAGTGAATTGTTTCCATACATGTCAGGGATTGTAGATGATATCTGTATTGTAAAAAGTATGCATACAGAAGCAATCAATCATGACCCTGCTTTAACTTTTTTTCAAACAGGTAACCAACAGGGAAACCGACCCAGTATGGGTTCATGGGTAAGCTATGGGTTGGGATCTGAAAATAAAAACCTGCCCGCTTTTTGTGTTCTATTATCCAGAGGAAAAGGTAATGGACAAGGAGTGTATTCAAAACTATGGAGTAATGGATTTTTAGATTCCATACACCAGGGTGTACAATTCAGCAGCGGAGATAACCCGGTATTATATCTACAAGACCCGGATGGGATGGATAGAAAAGCGCGCAGAGAGATGCTGGATAAACTGGGGGAACTGAATGAAATCGATTATAAGAATTTTGGTGATCCGGAGATTGCTACTAAAATTCAGCAATATGAAACAGCTTTCAGAATGCAAACTGCTGTACCTGAAATATTGGATGTTTCGAAAGAGTCGGATGATATTGTGAAACTATATGGATCTGAGTGCCTGGTGCCAGGTACCTACGCAGCTAATTGCCTGCTTGCCAGAAAGCTCTCAGAGAATGGCGTTCGGTTTATTCAATTGTACCACCAGGGCTGGGATCAACATGGAAACCTGCCTAATGAAATGAGGGGACAGGCAAAAGATGTTGACCAGGCATCGGCAGCCCTGATCACCGATCTCAAACAAAGAGGCTTATTGGATGAAACACTGGTTATATGGGGAGGTGAGTTTGGCAGAACCAATTATTGTCAGGGTAAAATGACTGTAGATAATTATGGTCGTGATCATCATCCACGATGTTTCTCTATCTGGATGGCGGGTGGTGGAATCAAGCCAGGTTTGGTATATGGAGAAACAGATGAGTTTGGATACAATATTGTACAGAATCCTGTTCATGTACATGATTTTCAGGCAACCATACTAAATCAATTGGGATTGGATCATGAACGGTTAACTTACCGTTATCAGGGCAGGCGTTTCAGACTAACAGACGTAGAAGGAAAAGTAGTAAGAGATATTTTGAGTTGATAATATGAATAAGTCAGGTAACAAATCAATCACAGACAACACGAAGGCAGAAAGATTTCATTCAGAAAATTTCTGCGTAAACTCTGTCCCTCTTGTTCTCTGGGGTAATTTTTATTAGCTGTGCTAAATAGTTGCTAACATATGAAAAGAAGAAAATTTATTAAAGGATCACTTGTAACAGGAGCATCTCTCCTAATTATGAAAGATCTATTCGCCAGGCCTGAGGAACCAGTATATGGTCATAATGGGATGCGTTACCGTATGGATACAAAATGGGGGGTGCTAGGAGATAAATATCCCGTGAATGATTGTCATGAAATGGTACAGGATAGTAAGGGGAATATTATTCTTCTTACAAATGAAACGAAAAATAACCTGCTTGTGTATGACACATCAGGTAAGCTGGTTACCAGTTGGGGGCATGAATACCCAGGTGCTCATGGGTTAACCATTCATAAAGAGAATGGAGAAGATTTTTTATTTATTACCGATACAGTCAAACACCAGGTATATAAAACAACTATCGATGGAAAACTATTGCTCACCATCGATTACCCTGCAGAAACAGGGGTGTATGCAAAAAAGGAGGCCTTTGTACCTACTGAAACAACGGTTTTGGCTAATGGCGATTTTTATATAGCTGATGGATATGGTTCACAATATATCATGCAGTATGGAGCTGATGGAAAGTTGAAACATTTTTTTGGAGGGAAAGGTGATGGACCTGAACACCTCGATAATGCGCATGGGATTGTGGTGGATACACGTTTACGAAAACCTACTTTATTAATTACAGACCGAACCCGGAATTGCTTTAAACGTTTTTCATTAGATGGTAAGTTGCTAGAAGTGATTTCTTTGCCGGGAGCTTGTGTTTGCAGGCCCGTAATACATGGTGATCATTTATATGCTGCGGTGCTTCGTTCACCTGACCTGAATGCTGTGGGTACAGGATTTGTTACCATTCTGGATAAACATAATAAAGTAGTTTCCAATATCGGAGGTGCAAAACCCGAATATAATAATGGCCAGTTGCAAGCCATGGCCCAGGCAGAAAAAATATTTGTGCATCCGCATGATGTATGCGTAGACAGCGATGAAAACTTATATGTAGCACAGTGGGCTTCCGGTAAAGTGTACCCCTATAAATTCACCCGAGTATAAAATTTGTTGCAAAGATTGCTATGCATAGACTGATTAAAATCGGAGAAGGAATTTTACTGGGTTCGCTGGTATTACTTTTATTCCTGCTTAGCTTTGAAAACCTTATCCATGTTCCCAATTGGTTAAAAATTTTTGGCCGAATGCATACGGTCTTTTTGCATTTCCCAATCGTACTGTTGTTACTCTCGTTTATTACGCTATGGTTACCTGCTGAAAATGATACTCGGGGATGGATGAGACTTCTTCGGCTTATTGCTGCTCTTACCGCAGTAATTACTGCCATCATGGGCTTGTTACTTTCGCTGGAAACGGATAAAGAGGGTAGCCTGCTGATATGGCATAAATGGACAGGAATCAGTCTGGCAATGGCAGGATTTATTTTTTACATTTCTTTTGGGAAGCTATACGCAAATAAAATAATAGGCAAAACATTTTCAGTAGCTGCTACACTGCTGGTAATTGTTGCGGGACATTTTGGGGGAGACCTGACACATGGGAAGAATTATTTACTGGAACCGGTAGAAAATAATGAAATCAAAAAAGTACCCATTGATCAGGCGGTAGTATTTGAAGATATTATTAAACCCATATTTACAAAACGGTGTGGCAATTGCCATGGAGAAGGTGCCAGTAAAGGCGGGCTATTATTACTAGATTCGGCAGGCGTATGGAAAGGTGGTAAAACAGGTCCACTTTTTGTACCGGGCGAACCTTTGGTGAGCTTATTATTAAAGCGAATCCATTTACCGGAAGATGACAAAAAACATATGCCTCCCAGGGCAAAGGCACAACTCAGTGGAGAAGAGATAGCGATTTTGACTGCCTGGATCAGATCGGGTGGCATCATGAATAAAAGACTTATTTCATTACCTCCAAAAGATTCTTTTCGTATACTGGCAGCTTCATTATTGGAGCCTGCACAAATCAATCAAAACCCGATATATGATTTTGCGGCAGTAGATGATAAAAAAATCAAAGAACTAACCAATAATTATAGAGTACTGGAACCTTTAGGAATCGGCTCACCAGCATTATCAGTATATTTTTATGGTAAGGCAGCCTATTCAAAAAAATCTCTGGAAGAACTGTTATCTGTTAAAAAGCAAATTGTAACCCTAAGCCTTTCCAGAATGCCAGTTAAAGACGAAGAATTGTCTGTTGTAAACCAGTTCTCAAACCTTGAAAAATTGAATGTCAATTATACCGATATTACCGGTAAGGGATTGGCACAATTAACAGGATTGCAGAAATTGTCTGAATTGTCAATATCCGGAACAGCAATAACTTCAGAAGCAGTAGAAAAATTGTTGGCGCTTTCGCATATTCAAAAACTGGTTATTTGGGATACTAAAATTGATACCCTACAGGTGTTGGCACTGAGGAAAAAATTTACAAAAATTCAGATCGAAAACGGTTTTGTAGATAATGGTAAATTCATTGCCATACTTAGTACGCCTATCATTGAAACCCAGGGAGGTGTTTTTGATACGCTTAAAATGATCAAAATGAAGCACCCTTTCAGAGGGGTTACTATTCGATATACACTTGATGGTTCTGTTCCGGATAGTGCTGACAGCAAACTATATAAAGACAGTTTTTTCATACAGACCAACACGGAACTAAAAGTAAGGGCATTTAAAAGTGGCTGGACGGGAAGCAGTCCGGTAGAGGCTTTATATATAAAACGTGGGTTTATTCCTGATTCAGTTGGTTTAATCACTCCGCCAGATCCTAAATACAATGGAGTAGGGAAAATATTAGAAGACAAAGATCTTGGTGATCTTAATTTCGGAAACGGTAAATGGTTGGGATATATGAATAACCCGGCTATTCTTGACCTGTATTTTAATAAACCCATTAAAGCGCAATCTCTTTTGGTCAACTTATTAAAGAGAACTGAACAGCATATTTTTCTACCAGTATCACTGGAAGTATGGGTTGGGCCGGATAAAGCACATCTTAGCTTGCTTAGAAAAATTTCGAATCCAATTCCTGCAAAAAATGAACCCAATATATTGGTTCAACAGGCTATTTCTTTTCCGCTTACAGCAATGAAATGTATCAGAATAATAGCCAAACCCATACCATCACTACCAGAATGGCATAAGAGCAAAGGAAAAAAGGGCTGGGTTTTCCTAAGTGAAATAGTAGTAAATTAACTAAAATTCTCAGGGAGATTAGGATTGTAATACCTAGGGGAGTACTATAATGTTACTATATCTACACTTTATCCTTACAGTATCAGGTAAGTTATCGGGAAATTGCCTTCCTATAAAGTCTCTATAAGGTCTCTATAAGGTCTCTATAAGGTCTCTATAAGGTCTCTATAAGGTCTCTATAAGGTCTCTATAAGGTCTCTATAAGGTCTCTATAAGGTCTCTATAAGGTCTCTATAAGGTCTCTATAAGGTCT
>CAIYKV010000112.1 GCA_903926855.1 uncultured Bacteroidota bacterium
ACAGAGCCAATATTCTGAATGGGTTGTTCATCAAAAACAGGTGTCCAACTGGCACCACCATTTTCTGATTTCCAAACACCGCCGCTTGCGGTACCCAGGTAAATGGTATTGGGCATGCTCCAGACAGCGTCTATCGATGTAACGCGGCCACTCATTCCGGCAGGCCCGATATTCCTTGGCTTCAGGGTTTTGAATTGTTTTGACAGATCAACCGTTTGGGCTGATAAATAAGATACTGCGATACTAAACAGAATAAACAGGGGAAATTTTCTCATGAACATAGTATTTGGGTAAAGGAAATTCAGAAATAAACAGGCAACTACCAAAAAAGATATCAGGTTCTTCAAATAATCTCACAAAGACTTCCCTTCCAATCATGCAAACGGGGCATATAAATAGATTATATGCCCCGCAAGCCATCTTTCGGCGTCAAATTACCGATTATTCTTTTTTCTATGCATCATATTTTTTCTCTGCTTCCTTTGCTTTTTCAAAATCGAGCACAACGCCATTAATACAATACCGCAAACCGGTAGGCTTAGGCCCATCTTCAAAAACATGCCCCAGGTGCGATTTGCATCTGCCACATTCTACTTCTGTTCTGGACATCCCCAAGGTATTATCCGGCAGGTAAATGATAGATCCTTTGCTGATGGGTTCATAAAAACTGGGCCATCCACATCCGCTTTCAAATTTGGTATCGCTTTTAAACAAGGGGTTACCGCAAACCGCACAGTAATAAGTGCCGATCTCTTTTGATTTTTCAAAAGGGCTGGTATAGGGCCGCTCTGTTCCTTTCTGACGGGCGATATAGTATACCTCCGGAGAAAGAATTTTCTTCCATTCGGCATCAGGCAAAGCCAGTTTTCCGGTATCGTTTCTCGAATACACGGGGTTGGTGGGTTTTTCGTTTGTACTCATAGGATTTTCTTGCTTTTTGATATTTTGAGAATAACAACTCAGACAAAACAGACAGAGGAAAAAATAGCTGCTGTAAGCTCTCATATTACACTTTGTTTTATCTGATAGTTTAACAGGTATTCACCTGAAAAAGTTGCATAAGCAATGACGAGGCCTGATAATTTTCCTTACAATTCACTCTTTTCTAATGATTTCAATCAGTGTTAAATGTTTTTTAAGACCAAGGCCCTATATTTGTTGTTCACGCAAGGATATCAAGTACATGTTTAATATTATTCTGTTTGGACCTCCGGGCAGTGGTAAAGGTACACAAAGTGAGAAGCTGATTGCCGCTTATGGATTAATACATTTATCTACGGGTGATCTATTAAGATCTGAAATTGCCAGACAAACGCCGTTGGGATTGGAAGCTAAGCACATTATGGATAAGGGCCAATTAGTTCCGGATGAGGTAGTAATTGGAATGATCAGCTCTGCGCTGGACGCTAATCCCGCCAGTAAAGGGTTTCTGTTTGATGGATTTCCCAGAACAGTGGCACAAAGTGAGGCGTTGGATAAATTATTACACCTAAAAAATACCGAAATTGGCGTAGTATTGGCATTAGAAGTAAGTGAAGAAGAGCTGGTAAAACGTTTGTTGAACCGTGGGTTAACCAGTGGCAGAAGTGATGACAATAATGAAGCGGTAGTAAGGGCGCGTATTGTAGAATACCATAAAAAAACATCCGTAGTAGCCGAATATTACAGCCAGTTTAAAAAAGTGGTTCATGTAAGGGGGGAAGGCACGGTAACAGAAATATTCGATTCTCTTTGCAGCGAAATCGATAAGAGATTGTCTTAATATAATGGTTGCAAACTTTTTACAACCAACAACCAACTGCGGATCCCGTCATTTTTCTTGGCGGGATTTTTTGTGCCCCCTCATAAACCATCGTTCCCAGCCATATCAAAATCTGAATTTCCATGATTTTGGTTCAGTAACCGATAACTCTCTTGCCGCCATTCCGCTATCTTTAAGGGTACAATTCAGCCTATGTTATCCGAAAAAGAATATTTTCTTCAGAACGAGTATATCCCTCTTTTACAAAAACTAACCCCTCAACAAACTGGTAAATGGGGTAAAATGGACGCCCAGCAAATGGTTGAGCATGTAAGGGATGTTTGCAAACTGGCAAATGGAAAAATTGTTTTGCCACTATTGATCACGGATCCTGAGAAACTTGCCAAAGCAAGGGCATTTATGTTATCGGATGCACTTTTCAGAGAAAATACCAAAGTGCCGGTGATGCCCGAAGAGCCCAGACCCCATAAATATGCAAGCATGCAGGAGGCTATTGCAAAAATGGAAGAAGAGCTGAAAGCTGTTTTTACGTTTTATCAAAAAAATCCTTCCAAAACACTGGTATCTCCCATGTTTGGAGATTTGAATTATGAAGAACAGATTCATTTATTGCATAAGCATGCAATGCATCATTTAAGACAATTTGGACTAGTTGAATAATTTTTAACCAGGCTCATTATTAAAAACTATCAATCGTTAGCTTTGCCAGATCTTAAACGATTGCCATGGCAGTATTAGAAAACTATATCGGAAATAAATGGGTCGCATCTAAGGATGAGGGCCAGTCCTTGTACAATGCCTTTACTGGCGAGCAAATTGCTACTGCCTCAACCAAAGGAATTGATTTTGCCGATGTATTGAATTATGCCCGCAAAAAAGGGAACCCCGCACTCCGAAAAATGAGTTTTCAGGAAAGAGGGCTGATGTTAAGGGCCCTGGCCATGCATTTGCGGGAGCATCTGGACAAGTTTTACCAGATCAGTTACCAGACAGGCGCCACGAAAGCAGATAGCTGGGTAGATATTGAAGGTGGAATCGGAAACCTGTTTTCGTATGCATCCCTGCGCAGAAAATTTCCTGATGAATCTTATTGTCTGGATGGGCAAGCCCATATGCTGGGTAAAGCCAATACATTTATGGGACAGCACCTGCTGGTACCGAAAGAAGGGGTAGCAGTGCATATTAATGCGTTCAATTTTCCGGTTTGGGGTATGCTGGAAAAAATAGCGGTAAACCTGTTGGCAGGTGTTCCCGCAGTAGTCAAACCTGCTACGGTTACTTCCTATTTAACGCAGGCAGTGGTAAAAGAAATTGCAGCTTCCGGTATTTTACCTGATGGGGCGCTTCAACTGATCTGTGGCAGCGCGGGCGATTTATTGGATCATGTAGAATCGCAGGATATTATAACATTTACCGGTTCTGCGTCTACCGGTTTATTATTGAAATCAGGTAAGCAGGTACTTAGCCAGAATGTTCCTTTTACCATGGAAGCAGATTCGCTGAATTGTATTGTATTGGGCGAAGACGTTCAACCAGGTATGCCTGAATGGGATATTTTTATCAAAGAAGTGAGAAAAGAGATGACTACGAAATGTGGTCAGAAATGTACGGCTATCCGTCGCATATTTGTTCCGGAAAATAAACTGGAAGATATACATATTGCGCTTGGCAAAGCTTTATCGCAAACCATTATCGGGAATCCTACCAATGAAAAAGTACGTATGGGTTCACTGGCTGGTGAAAACCAAAGAAAGGAAGTAAAAGAACAGGTGCAGAAATTACTGGCAGTTTCACAAATTATTTACGGCTCATTAAATAGTGTAGAAGTGTTGGATGCGGATGCCTTACAAGGTGCGTTCATGAGCCCTTTGTTGTTATTAAACGAACATCCCTTCACTTCATCTGAAACACATGAAATAGAAGCATTCGGTCCGGTTGCCACGCTGATGTCTTACCAATCTATGGAAGATGCCATCACGCTGGCTAAAATGGGAAAGGGCTCATTGGTTAGCACAATAGTTACTGCTGATAAAAATCTGGCGAAACAATATGTACTCGGTGCTGGCACATACCATGGTCGTATTTTGATATTGAATAACCAATGTGCGATAGAGAACACCGGACATGGTTCTCCCTTACCACTTTTGGTGCATGGCGGACCGGGCAGGGCTGGCGGTGGAGAAGAAATGGGTGGAATCAGAGGCGTTAAACATTATATGCAAAGAGTGGCATTACAAGGTTCCCCCGATATGATTACTGCCGTAACCAATGTTTACCAACTGGGGGCTACCGGCAATTTGGATACGATTCATCCCTTCAAAAAATATTTTGAAGATTTGAGCGTGGGGGATCAGTTACTCACAGAAAAAAGACTGATTACCGCAGTAGATATTGATCGGTTTGCCGACCTGAGTGGCGATCATTTTTATGCACACCTGAAAGAAACCGATTTTACCGGAACCTTATTCGATAAACAGGTTGCACATGGATATTTTATCATCAGTGCTGCCGCAGGTTTGTTTGTAGACAGTTATGAAAAGAATCCGGTATTACTTAACTACGGTATTGATGAATTAAGATTTACCAAACCCGTTTATCCAGGGGCAGAAATATATATTCGGTTTACTTGTAAAGAAAAAACAGGTCAGGAGAAAAAAGAGCCTTCAGATATACCCAGGGGGATCGTAAAATGGCTGGTGGAAATTATGGATGATGAAAATGAAATCGTGGGTATTGCCACCATACTAACCATGGTTGCCAAAAAGAGCTAAGAAAATAATATAGTTCCATTTCATTCAACGCCTTACATTTAACCCATGAGCGAAGAAAACAAAGAACCCTATGTACACGTAGTTCATAATGAAGGGATTGCTACTATTGAATTCTATCATCCACAGAGCAATTCTTTACCGGGTATATTATTGAAACAATTAACCGAAGCTATTGCAACAGAAGGAAAGAATCCAACAACCCGGGTAATTATCCTTCGCTCCGCAGGTATGAAAGTATTTTGCTCCGGTGCATCTTTTAATGAATTAGCGGCTATCACTACAGAAGATCAAGGCTTGCATTTTTTTTCCGGCTTTGCGCATGTAATCAATGCCATGCGTAAAGTGCCTCAGTTAATCATTGCCAGAATACAGGGCAAATCCATTGGCGGTGGTGTTGGATTAGCCGCTGCGGCAGACTATGCCATTGCCATGGAAGGTGCCGATATTAAACTTAGTGAACTGGCCGTGGGTATCGGTCCGTTTGTAGTAGGGCCAGCAGTAGAAAGAAAAACCGGTCGATCCGCATTCTCTCAATTAACAATTGATGCCACCATGTGGCGCCCGGCAGATTGGGCACGAAGAAAAGGTTTATATGCAGAATTACATTCAGATATGAAAGGTATGGATGATTCCATTACCCGTTTAGCCAATATCCTCTCACAATCCAACCCCGAAGCTATGCTCGAGTTGAAGAAAATATTCTGGGAAGGCACCGAGCATTGGGATGCATTTTTATTGGAAAGAGCAGCTATCAGTGGCAGGTTAATATTGAGTGAACATAGTAAAGCGTTTATTGAGAATTTCAAATTGAATAAGTCCGCTCGCGCTGCTTCCTGAACAAATGATACAAACCCAAACCTTTCATAAAAAGAATTTTCAATTTTTATGTGACCGGCTTGCCTCAAAGGATGCTGATCTAAAAAGTATTCTAAAACAGTATGGCTATCCGCCATTATGGAGCAGAAAATTAGGTTTCGAGACAATGGTTCATATCATTCTCGAACAACAGGTATCACTGGCTTCTGCAAAAGCTGCCCTAAATAAATTAAAAGAAAAGATTGGCCTGGTTACTCCTAAAAAACTATTAGCCTTATCAGATGGTGAATTGAAATCCTGCTATTTCAGCAGACAAAAAATCATTTATACACGCTGTCTCGCAGAAGCTATTACTGAAAAGCGTTTATCTCTCCGGTGTTTAGCAGATAAAACGGAAGAAGAGATCAGGGAATCCCTTATTTCTATAAAAGGAATCGGCCATTGGACTGTTGATGTATTTCTGATGATGGTATTGCACAGAACTGATCTTTTCCCAACAGGAGATATTGCCTTGATGAACAGTACAAAACACTGCAAACAATTACCCACTCACACTTCGAAAGAAGAAATTCTATCCATAGCAGAAAACTGGCGGCCTTATCGGTCTGTGGCAACATTTATGCTTTGGCATGCTTATATCAAAAGAAAAAATATCCGGTTCTAAAAAATAAGAGCGAATGCATGCATTCGCTCTTATTGTAATTAGTAGGAAATATTACAAGTCATCATACTCATATAATGAATCAATATGGGTTCCCGCTTCCATTTCAAAAACAGGTTTGATTAAACCATCTTTTAATCCATATACCCAACCATGCAGGTGGGGTCTTTGTTCATTTTTCCAGGCTCTTTGAATGATGGATGTTTTTGCCAGGTGCATAACCTGTTCTATCACATTCAATTCTACCAGTCTATCACATTTTGCTTCTTCATCCATGATCATCTCTAATTCATCCCTATGCAGCCGATATACATCTTTGATATTCCGCAACCACATATTCAAAACCTGTTTGAAATCATGGTTGGTCATGGCCGCTTTGATACCTCCACATCCATAATGACCACAAACAATTACGTGTTTCACCTTCAGGTGACTAACCGCATAATCCAAAACGCTTAACAGGTTTACATCAGTATGTACTACGAGATTCGCTACATTGCGGTGAACAAATATTTCACCGGGCTGGGTATTGGTTATTTCATTTGCAGGCACGCGGCTATCGCTGCATCCGATCCATAAGAATTCGGGGGTTTGCAAATGGGCAAGACGGTCGAAGTATTCATGATCCTGTTCTACTTTTTCTTTGGCCCAGGCTTTATTTTCGAGAAGTAATTTTTCATATGTTTTCATGATCATACAATTTTAGGTAATTGAAACAAAAGGTGCATGGGTTTATTCGGGCTGAGTTTAATATCAACCTTTATATTTTTTAAATGGGCGTGACAAAGAAAATTATTCACTTCTTCGATCACGTCTTTATCAATAAAATCTGCCCTTGTGGCATCGATGATTACAAAAGCATTTTCGGGTACATCTTCCAGTTTTTCTTTCACAATGGGCTTGTTGAGGAAGGAAACATCTTTCCGAAAACGAATCAGGTAGTGGTTATGGTCATTTACCACAAAAACTGAGGATCGGAAATTGCTTCTTACCATAAAAAACAAACCCACTATGATGCCCACAATAATACCTATTAACAAATCTGTTGTTAAGATAGCGATAACGGTTACTACAAAGGGCATAAACTGATCCCAGCCTTTTTGAAAGAACTCTTTGAACAGGGAAACCCTGGCCAGTTTATATCCCGTAAAGATAAGTACCGCCGCCAATGCGCTAAGGGGTATTTTATTCAGGATAAGAGGAATGAAAAATACGCATAATAACAAGAGTACCCCATGCAAAATTGTAGACACTTTGGTTTTTGCGCCTGCCGACACATTTGCCGAGCTCCGAACCACGACAGAAGTAAGCGGCAATCCGCCAATCAATCCCGAAACAATATTCCCAATTCCCTGAGCTTTCAATTCTCTATTGGCCGGAGTTACTCTTTTAAAGGGATCCAGCTTATCTACAGCTTCAATACCTAACAATGTTTCGAGGCTGGCAACAATTGCCAGGGTAATGGCTGTTACCCAGGTATCCATATGGTTGATAAATCGAAAATCAGGAAAACTGAAAAAGGAAAAGAAATGACTGATATCAGAAGCAACAGGTAATTTGACCAATTTATCCGCATCGATGGCGTATTCGGAATGATTGAGTTTCAGGTATTCATTTATAAATGTTCCCGCCAAAACTGCCAACAACGCTCCAGGTATCAGTTTCAATATTTTATGGGATTTAATAAACTTCCTTTCCCATAAAAACAGAATTACCAATGAGACTATCCCAATCAGGATGGCGGTGGGTGTAATAGATCTAAATGCGGAGAATATTTCTGAGAATGTATTGTTTGTATCCCCCTGTGCAAAATTCTCATCGCCTACAAAATCTGCATCATAGCCAACAAGATGTGGCAATTGTTTTAGTATCAGTATCAGTCCAATCGCTGCCAACATTCCTTTGATTACTGAATTGGGAATATAATCACCAATCACCCCTGCTTTTACATATCCCAATACCAATTGCAAAATTCCGGCCAACACTACTGCCAATAAAAAAGCTTCATATACCTGTAGTTTGATTATGGCTGCTGCAACAATTACGGTTAATCCTGCTGCGGGTCCGCTCACACTTAATTGTGATCCACTTACTATCCCAATAACAATACCCCCCACCATTCCTGCTATGATACCGGAAAATAAAGGAGCGCCTGAACCTAAGGCAATACCCAAACAAAGCGGCAGGGCTACCAATAACACAACAATAGAAGCCGGTGCATCAGCACCGAGGTTCTGAAAATATTTTTTCATGTACAATAAATTATAATAAAAGAAAAGATTTGCTTACCAGTAAGGATCAGCAATTGGGCGGAGGTACATGAATATCGGCTGAAGGGTTCAGCGGAATAGCAGTTGACATATCTGCATATTGGAAAGTGGATTCAATAAACAAAGAAGCAAGGTTGAAATCGGGTGTATATAAAAAATCGCTTTTGCTCTCTGCTTTTTTTAGACAATCTTTTCCATCAGCGCAGGAATGAGGAAGTTCTTCTGTAAACTGGCTGCCAAACAATGCCCTGCCCATCTGCCGGACAGGTAGTATCTGGATAGCCAGCACCAATAATAAAAAAAAAGTACAGAATTTGCGACGCATAGTTTGCGCGAAAATAACAGGAACTTCAATAGAGTTGAAGCTCTTGAACTGGTTTAACAAAAAGATTAACTCTATACTGAATTGTCACGGATTTTGTGACTTTCAAAACAGATCTAAATGTTTAGTCCGCCGCAGGCACTCAATACCTGTCCGGTTATATAAGAACTCATATCACTGGCCAGGAATAAAGTAGTATTGGCAATTTCCTCTGCTTTGCCAAAACGGCCTAAGGGTATTTTTTTCAGGAATTCTGTAGCGGCTTCCCCTTCTTTCAGGTAATGGGTCATATCTGTTTCAATAAAGCCAGGAGCAATGGCATTACACCGGATATTACGACTTCCCAGTTCAAGGGCTATGGATTTGGTAAACCCAATTATACCGGCTTTACTGGCCGCATAACTGCTTTGTCCGGCATTTCCACGAATACCAATGATAGAACTCATATTGATAATACTTCCTGCTTTGGCTTTCATCATCGGACGAATTACCTGTTTGGTCATATTAAATACACTTTTCAGGTTAATATCCATCACTTCATCCCACTGATCAGCTGTCATGCGTAATAATAGATTATCCTTAGAAATACCCGCATTATTTACACAGATATCAATTTTTCCAAATTCTTTCAACACATCGTTTACAAACACTTCACATTCTTCAAAAACCCCTGCATTGCTTCTATAGGCTTTGGCTTTTACACCTAAAGCCACCAGCTGGGCCTCTAATTCGGCAGCTTTGCCGGCACTGCTTTCACTTACATAGGTAAATGCAATATCACTTCCCTGTTCGGCTAATTTAATAGCAATAGCGGCTCCAATTCCACGAGCAGCCCCGGTTACAATAGATAGTTTTCCTTCCAGTAATTTCATATACAAGTATTTGTTAGCTATGCAAAAGTAAAATAATTGTGCTGCCCACCAAGCATTATGATTTGTTTCGCTTCTGCTGGCTTTTGCTAAAATTTCAGATCTTTTGAAAAGTTGACTGCTTTTCTCTTATCCGATAAAAGATAAACCCCTTCGTTTGTTGTAAAATAAATATTTTGCAATACTATCATGAAACTATCTGCACAAATAAAGAACCTGCTTGTTTTTGCGCTTATTGGCGAAACAATTTGTGTTAGCTATGCACTTTACATGCCTTCGTTTGCCAGAACAATCAGTGTACTCTATACATTTGCAGGCATCGCCATTGGTGTTGGCCTGCTATGGGTACATCCATCAAAACCGATTACTTCCGCCCATCCGAAATACCATGCTTTTCCCTCCTTATTCTATCAACCCATTTATCGTTACCGATGGCTGGTAATGGGAATTGTTTTAATTGCCATGTGTTATTTTGGAATTAAATGGATGGAAGATGCCCCATTGAATTATAAGGATGCGGATATGTTGCCCATTATTCAAACGATGTGCCATCGGGCCCTTATTGGTAACTGGTCAAACATTTATGATCCGATACCCGAAATATGGGGAGGGATTACTCCTATCTATCTTCCTGCTATGTGGCTGCCTTTTTGTTTTCCGGAATGGTTACATTTCGATATCCGCTGGCTAACCATTCTATCACTCTTCATTGTATTCTGTATTTTTTTATGGAAGGTTCACCCCTTACAAAAACAGGCTTTTCCGCTTCTGTTATCATGCTTTTTGCTTTTCTGGTGGATTTTTACCAATGAAAAATCGGGTCTGATACCCTATACAGAAGAAGGGATTGTGATTCTGTATTATGCTTTTCTGGTGTATGCGCTTACTACACGAAAAGCCTGGCTTGTTGGTATTGCCGCTTCGTTTTGTGTTCTCAGCAGGTATGCATTGATTGGATGGTTACCCGTAATGATTGTGTATTTTATTTACCTGAAAGATTGGAAACGGCTTATTCAATTTATTATTGCGGGAATTGCTTGCTTTGTATTGCTGGTATTAATTCCCTTTGGCTGGCATATTTTTAGAAATCTTTTTATGCTTCCTTCCGAATACATTGCTTTCGCAGCAAGGGTTTGGCATGATGCCGCACATGTATTTATGGAAAGTCTGGGCTGGGCTAAGTTTTTCGGGCCCGGAAGAATTGCCTTACTGCATTATCTGTTAATCAGTCTTTCTTTTATCATTCCCATGGCCTATCTAATTGTTGTTTTGGGTCAGCAAAAAAAATACCATTTTACTGAAACAGGCATCATGCTTTCTTCTCTAAAAATTACACTCGTAGTATTTTATTCATTGATTGATGTGCCTTATCTCTATCTTTTTTATACGAGTTCTTTTGTAAGCCTTTTAGGATTGGCTTATTTCTTTCAAACAAAACAGAGTAGCAAAACTTTGGGATAATCGCATAGAACATTCTATGTGGGGCTATCTAAATGATTAAGGCAAAAAAGAGAGGATCTCCTCTATGTATATCCGGTTATTTGACAATCGGGGTATTTTATGCTGACCACCCAATTTCCCTTTGCTTTTGAGCCAGTTATGAAAAACGCCCTTGGGTAATGCTTTTAATTTCGGCATACTCAGCGCTATATCCTTGTATCGCTTGGCTTCATAATCGCTGTTGAGTGATTTTAAAGCACAATCCAGTTCATAGGCAAACTGGTCGATATTGATATGAGCATTATCAAACTCTATCAACCATTCGTGTGCCCCATTTGCTTTATCATTAAAATAAACAGGCGCTGCCGTATAATCGTTAACCACCATCCCTGTTTTTTGAGAAGCGATATAAACCGCTTTATCTGCATTATCAGATATCAGTTCTTCCCCAAAAGCATTGATATATTGTTTCAGTCTGCCGCTTACTTTGATCCTGAATGGGTAGCGGGTAGTAAACTGCACCGTATCACCAACCAGGTAACGCCAGAGGCCTCCATTGGTACTGATTACCAATGCATAGTTTTTTCCTATTTCAACATCTTTTAAGCCAATCGTTACCGGATCGGCTTTACCATATTCTTCTACCGGCATAAACTCATAAAAAATACCATGGTTTAAAAACAGGAGCATGCCTTCTACCTCCGGATTATCCTGTGCCGCAAAAAAACCTTCACTTGCATTATACATTTCAAGATAAGTGCACCCTTCCCCAATCAGTTTTTTAAACTGTTCTCTATAAGGCGCGAATGAAACTCCGCCATGAATATATAGTTCGAGGTTTGGCCAAACTTCTTTCAGCGTTGATTTACCCGTGATTTCCAGGATTCTTTTGATTAGTACCATGGTCCAGGTGGGTACACCTGCAATGGAACTTACATCTTCCTCAATGGTGGAAGCTGCCAGCATTTCTATCTTGCTTTCCCATTCATCCATCAGGGCAATCGATAATTCAGGCGTGCGTATCCAGTTGGCCCAGATGGGCGTATTTTGTAATAGTACCGCACTCAGGTCCCCATACTGAACATCTTCATTCAGCTTATTGATCTGGTGACTACCGCCAATTACCAATCCTTTTCCGGTTAAGAGATCGCTCTCTGATTTATAATTATAAAAAAGGGTCAATACATCTTTGGCTCCCTGAAAATGACAGTCTTCCAGACTGGACTCAGTTATCGGTATAAATTTACTTTTATCATTCGTAGTACCGCTGCTCTTGGCAAACCAGTTAACCGGTGTATTCCAGAGCATATTTTCTTCGCCCAGCATCAGTCTATCGATATACGGCTTAATATCCTCGTATTCGTGAACAGGTACTTTTTCTTTGAATTTTCTGATGTTGAAAAGGTCATCAAACCCGTATTTACGGCCAAATTCGGTATACTGTCCATGGGTTACCAGGTCTTGTAATACCTCCCGTTGTGTATCAATAGGATTGTTTATCCATTGATCAATATGCCAGTTCCTGAATCTGGCCAACCTTGATATTGTTGGGCTAAGTAGTTTCATTGAGGTTCTTCGGCAAAATAAGCAATGCAATTGATAATACCGAAACCCCTTAGGTCAAACCTGGGTAATTAGGGCTAATTACAGACCAGATGGACCATCTTTCCCCATTTCAATAATCCAATCCTTTCTTTTGAGTTCAAAATTGGTGCCGAGGTACAGTCTTCTAACCTGTGCATCCTCTGCCAGTTCTTCCGCTGTTCCATGTTTAAAGATTTTTCCCTCAATTAACAGGTAAGCACGATCGCAGATAGACAGGGTCTCGTTTACATTGTGATCGGTAATCAGAATCCCGATATTTTTGAATTTCAACCTGGCTACTACCGATTGTATATCTTCTACAGCAATAGGGTCAACACCGGCAAATGGTTCATCCAATAAGATAAATTTTGGGTCAACCGCCAAAGCGCGGGCAATTTCTGTCCTTCTTCTTTCCCCCCCACTCAGGCTATCTCCATTGTTTTTACGAACATGGTGCAGGTTAAATTCATCAAGCAATGAATCCAGTTTATATTGACGTTCCTGCTTAGTAAGTTTGGTCATTTCCAGTACTGCCAGAATATTATCTTCTACACTCAGTTTCCTGAATACGCTCGCTTCCTGTGGCAGGTAGCCAATACCCATTTGGGCTCTTTTGTACATGGGTAGTCGGGTAATATCATGATCGTTGAGATAAACCGTTCCGTTATCCGGCTTAATCAGACCAACTACCATATAAAATGTGGTGGTTTTCCCGGCTCCGTTCGGGCCCAGCAAACCTACGATCTCTCCCTGCTTTACATTGATAGATACCTCGCTCACAACGGTTCTGCCCTTGTAGCTTTTGATCAGGTCTTTGGTATATATGGTAAGACTCAAATGGATAAGTTTCGGCAAAAATACTATTAATGTTCCCGATAAATGAAAACGGGTGGCATCTTAACACTTGTTTTTCTAAACATCAGTTCTATGTATATTGCAGCCGTTTGGAGGAACCAAATTGGTTTGCGGTTATTATCTACCTGGTTTTTTAGATAGACACTGCAGGTTATCAGTAACCTTAAAAATCAGCAATTTTTACATGAAGATTACAGAACATATACAAAAAGCAGAGAGAACCCTGGTGTCTTTTGAAGTATTGCCACCCTTAAAAGGCAAAACGATCACTACTTTATATGATCATCTTGATCCATTAATGGAGTTTTCTCCTTCCTGGATCAATGTTACCTACCATCGCAGTGAAACGATGTTCAAGAAAAAAGTGGATGGCACTTTTGAGAAGATTGAAGTACGCAAGCGTCCGGGGACTGTGGGTATTTGTGCAGCTATCATGAACCATTACCGGGTAGATGCCGTTCCGCATATTATTTGTGGCGGTTTTACCAAAAGAGAAACTGAAGATGCATTGATTGACCTGGATTTTTTAGGAATTGATAATGTACTGGTGTTACGTGGCGATGCCCCTAAGAACGAAACTGCTTTTGAACCCGAGAAAAACGGCAATCACTATGCGATAGATCTTCTGCAACAGGTAACCAATATGAATCATGGTATTTACCTGGATGAGGATATTAAAAGCGGCGGTAAAACCAATTTCTGTTCGGGCGTAGCGGGATACCCTGAAAAACATTTTGAAGCGCCTAATCTGGAGATTGATCTGCAAAAACTAAAACAAAAAGTAGATGCAGGTGCTGAATATATTATGACCCAAATGTTTTTCGATAATCAGAAATTTTTTGATTTCACAAAAGCATGTAAAGAAATCGGCATCAATGTTCCAATTATTCCAGGGCTAAAACCCATTACCAATAAAAAACAATTATCGGTTCTTCCAAGAATATTTCATGTAGATATACCTACTGATCTGTCAAATGCCATTATGAAATGCAAAACGGACCAGGAATGCGAGCAGGTAGGTACAGAATGGTTGGTACAACAGAGTAAAGAACTCAAAAATGCCGGAGTTCCTGTTTTACATTATTATACATTAGGCAAACCTAAGGTGATCTGGAATGTAGTAAAAGAGGTCATGTAATTAATAATAATAATGAATCTTTATTTTTTCATCTTCAATTTCATGATCTCATCAAACTGTTCCATACTTAGCTGCTTGGCTATAATATGCTTGTCCTGATCCAGTAAATAAAATGTAGGCGTTTTATAGATATCATAGGCCTGCCTGAAATTCATCTGGTTGGCTTTTTCGGTAGCTGTTTTGATGGCTGCTGTTTCATGGGTATGTACCCAGCCAGCCAGTTTATTATCCACTATAAAATTTTTCCAGGCTTTCGTTTCCGGTTCATTGATATTGACTGCATAGATAGATACACCCATGGCTTTCCATTTTGCCCGGTAAATAGAATCTAAACGGGGTATTTCTATTTTACAGTGACCACAGGTAGGATCCCAGAATGCCACCACTGTAAACTTCGATTTTAATCCGTATAAAGGAGCAGGCCTGCCCGCCGTATCTACAAAATCCATGGGAGGAGCGGGTAATCCAATCTGGTTGGCCATTAAATTATAAGCTCTTTCTGTAATGGTTTTCTTATTGCTGGCATCCAGCAAAGTAGTATCGCCCTTGGCATAAAAATTTTCAAATAAGAATACAAATACTTTATCCTGACCCATATACTGCGGGTTCATATATTGCTTGGTAAACTTGGTTAACAGAAAAGGATAGATCTCCCTCCCTGTTCTTGCATACAGCAGAATATAATTTACTTCTTTAATGATAGAATCCGCTTCAATAGAAACCAGGTTTTTGAAATACTCATCCACTTTTGCCTCAAAGAATGGTGTATGCAGAATACGATCATCAGCAAAATTTACATCATCCCAATAGTGTTCTTTATAATAACGATAAGGGTAAGTAGAGTCCTTTTTACCGTTTATGGTTGGGATTTCTTTGATAGGGGGTCTTTTCATGGTATTCAATAACTCTGAAAGCAAACTTTCCGGGTATTTTTGAATGATACTATCACGGTAATGTTGCAATTCTTTGTCAACCTCCTTATAGGCTTTCACCAAATTGGCCGTATCTTCTTTTGTCTTTTTTTTCGTGGTATCTCTGAACTTAGTATCCAGTCCCTGGGTATATTTTAGTTTAGCCGCAGAAAATTTTTTATAGTCATTATATAATGTATTCTCAGCCGACCCGGTTATCACTGCTTTATCTTTAAAAGCGGTGTCTGCAGTAATACTGAATTGCTGTTGATCATCCATCAACAGATCGAATTGAATAGCAAATTCCGGTGCTTTAGTAACCAGAAGATAGATACCCCCGGTGAGTTTAGCCGGTGCTTTGAAAACGCCTTCGCTTTTGTCGTTTAGCATGGCAGAATCAAACAATGCAGTTGTATTGCCATAATAACTACCCAAATACACTTTTTGTTTTTTCAGCGGGGTAATTTTGACATTGATATACCTTCCCGCAATAGGCGCAGGGGTTTGGGCCATTAAACCCTGGATACCCGTAAATAAGAAAACAATGATCAGTAAATGCTTCATACGCGTAAAATTCAGCGGTAAATTTAGTTAAATAGGATATTAACTGTGTTAATCAGTTGTAAATTATACCTTCTATTTTATCTTCCAAGCAAACTGAATCGTAGTTACCTTTGGCCCCGTGCGAAAGCAAAGAAAAATAACCGTACTGGAAAATGTACTTGTGCTGGATTATGCAGCCGAAGGGAAATCATTGGCCCGGGTAGATGGAAAAGTAATTTTTATTGAGGGTGCCGTACCGGGAGATACTGTTGATATTCAGCTATCAAAGAATAAATCTGACTGGGCAGAGGGACATGTAGTTAAAATTCATACGCATTCCCCGGACAGAGTGCCTGCTTTTTGTGAACATTTTGGGGTATGTGGCGGATGCCAATGGCAGATGCTCCCGTATGAAAAACAGTTGTTTTACAAACATAAACAGGTAACAGATAATCTGCAAAGAATCGGAAAAATCGCTTTACCGGAGATTGCTCCCATTTTAGGTGCCGATAAAACACGCCAATACCGCAATAAACTGGAATACACTTTTTCACCAAAAAAATTCATCCCTACTGAGGAATTCAGAAAAATGAAAGAGGCGGGTATTTCACTATCAGATCAACCTGGGGCGGGCGGCTTTCATGTTCGGGGTTTTTTTGATAAAGTAGTGGAGATCGATATCTGTCATTTACAGGAAGAGCCCACGAATTTAATCCGTAAAGCTGTAGCAAAATTCGCGGTTGATCACCAACTCCCTTTTTATAATGTAAAATCACACCAGGGCTGGTTGCGAAATATGTTTGTGCGGAATACCAGCACAGGCGAATTGATGATCAATGTAGTGTTGGGATATGAGTCAGAAGAGTCCAGAAAACAGTTATTGGATGAATTACTGGCAGATTTTCCGGCAATTACTACGCTTTTATATACTATCAATACCAAGAAAAATGATAGTCTTCACGATCTGAACCCAATCGTTTATGCTGGCAAAGGGTATATAACGGAGAAACTGGAAGATTTTAGTTTTAAGATCAGTCCCAAATCATTTTTCCAGACCAATACCCGGCAGGCAGAAAAATTATACCAGGTAACCCGTGATTTTGCCGAACTCAATGGAACCCAGATTGTTTATGATTTGTATTGCGGAACAGGAAGTATTGGCATTTTTGTAAGTAAACTGGCCAAAAAAGTGATTGGGGTAGAAGTAATTGCAGAAGCCATAGCAGATGCAGATGAAAATGCGGCGCTGAACCAGATTAATCATGCCAGTTTTTTTGCGGGAGATGTAGTGGATATTTGTGATGACAAGTTTTTTGAGCAGCATGGAAGACCAGACGTAATCATTACCGACCCGCCAAGGGCCGGGATGCATGAAAAACTAGTTAAAAAATTACTGGATATTGCGGCACCTGTAGTTGTTTATGTAAGTTGCAATCCGGCAACCCAGGCCAGAGACCTTGCTTTGCTGGATGAAAAGTATCGGGTAGAGAAAATACAACCCGTAGATATGTTTCCGCATACCTTGCATATTGAGAATGTAGTACAATTGAAATTAAAATCCGATTTAGCCTAAACCCGGCTAAAAGAAATGAACGATAAAGTAGATAGAATGAAAAAAAAGTTATCCTTTACATTATATACCGCATCAAATATTTCCTTTCAGGGATTCAGGGAGGATATACTATGACACAATTCAGACCCAGCAGTTTCCAGATATTACCCCCTATTGTTAAAAATCTTTTGATCATTAACGGGTTGGTATTTTTTGCACAGTATATTTTCAAAACTTCTGATTTTAGTTTTTCAATTGATGACAATTTTGCTTTGCATGCCTGGCAGAGCAGTTTATTCAAACCCTGGCAATTACTAACCCACATGTTTTTGCATGGCGATCCCTGGCATATAATCGGAAATATGTTCGCTTTGTGGATGTTTGGATCTGTTTTGGAAAATCTTTGGGGTTCAAAACGATTTTTGATCTTTTATATGGTTTGCGGATTAGGTGCTGCATTGATACACCTTTTATTCCTCAGCTATGAACTCGTTCCCTTAATGAAGGAATATGCCAATATTTTCCAGCTGCATATAAATGGTAGTCAGGAACAGGGTAATGCTATGTATGGGTTTATTACCAAACACAATATTCTTTTCGAGACTAATAATCGAGAAATACTATCTTATTTGCAATCAGATGGCGGGAATGAGCATTCAAACGCTGCTATTTTCAAGATCATTACTTCCTGGTATGAAAACAACCTGAATACCGCTACGATTGGTGCCAGCGGGGCCATTTTTGGTGTGTTGGCTGGTTTCGTTTATCTTTTTCCTAACACGTATATCTATATTTATTTTCTGGTACCCGTTAAAGCAAAATGGCTGGGAATACTCTATTTTTTATTCGAGTTGTTTAATGCAATCAGAAATTCAGCGGGCGATAACGTAGCAAGATGGGCACATGTGGGTGGTGCCATTGTTGGACTGCTGATTGTGATTACCTGGAACAAAACGAATAAAAAAACGTTCTATTAGAGAAGGATCATTAAAATCATTACTGAATTCATGTCAATTTCATCTTATAAAACGAATCGCAAAATATTACTGGGACAGGATAATAATGCCCTGGTATTTTTATTTGCCGTAAACACTTTACTGTTTGTTCTGATCAGTTTTATTAAGACCGTTTATTTTTTGTCAGATATTCCAATGGAGATTTTTTACAGACAGATCCTCAATTGGTTTACGCTTCCCGCTTCTCCGGATATATTATCCGGCCGACCCTGGACCCTGCTTACCTATATGTTTACACATAACAGTATCTGGCATCTCATCAGCAGTATGTTATGGTTATGGTGTTTTGGTTATATTTTACAGGACCTTACCGGTAATAATAAACTGATTCCGATTTATCTCTATGGAGGGTTTGTAGGCGGACTGGTATTTGTACTTATCAATAATCTTTTCCCGGTATTAGAAAGAAGTATCGCTTCTACCGAGCCCATGTTAGGCGCAGGCGCTGCTGTTATGGCTATCGCAGTTGCTACCACAACACTGGCACCTGATTACCGGTTATTTCCTTTAATCAATGGAGGCATCCCGCTTTGGGTGCTAACCCTGATTTTTGTAGCTATCGATTTTGCTACATTGGCCAGCGGCAATGCGGGAATAGGTGCGGGCCATCTTGCGGGTGGCACAATGGGATACTTATTTATTCACCAATTGCGCAGAGGAAAAGACTGGGGTAATTGGATGATACGGCTGGTAAATTGGCTGGATGATTTATTTAGTCCGGAAAAAAAGCACGCAAAAGATAAAAAAGAGAACAGGCTTTTCTATCGTTCCAATCGCAAACCTTATGAGAAAACTGCGAATGTTACCCAACAAAAGCTTGATGAAATTCTGGATAAGATTAACCAGGAAGGCTACCAGTTTTTAACCGATGAAGAAAAAGCATTTCTTAAAAAAGCTAGTAACGAAGATTTATAAGACCAATCAGAAAATTTGGCGCCGATCCCTTTCTAAAAAATTACTCATGGATATTGATACATCATACACTGCCTGTTATAGATCAAGTTAACACCTCCATGAAAAAACATCCCAGAATAAAGAAATTATTTTTTGCCGCCAGTATAACCTTTACTGTATTCTTTATATTTTCTTGTCTTACCCCATTTATAGCACCTGCCAGCTGCTTTTTTACCACTTATGCAGCGCTCTTGTTTCCTTATAGTTTTTTTGCTTATCTTCTTTGGCTTGGCTTTGTATTATTGTACTATAGAAAATATTTTGCCTGGTTCTTAGTCATAATGATTCCTGCCTGGAAAAATATCAGCACAGTTTTTAGTTTTCATATACCCCATAGTTTTTCTTACAAAAAAGAGAGTAACCAACTCCGGGTGCTTTCCTGGAATATTGATAATTTTTTATACGCTGCATACTCCGGGAATGATCTTATTGCCAAGCAGGATTCCATGTTGCATTTTATCAGGCAAATGGATGCGGATATTCTTTGCTTTCAGGATTATTCAGAAGCTGCTCCTGAATTTGCAAAAGCCAACAGTACATTCATTCGTGATTCATTGGGGTATCCTAATGCTTATTTTAGCATGGATGCATATAATTATGGCACTTATATTTTTTCACGACTGCCCATTTTAGATAGTGGGCATATTCAATACTCGGGTAAAATAAATCCGGAAAGTCTTGCTTATGTCGATTTAGCTTTCCAAAAACAGAAAATACGTGTTTACAATACGCATTTGTATTCTATGTATGTGCATACAGATACATTAAAACCCCGAGATGCAGGATACCAGTTTTTTAAAGAAGACAGTGCATTTGTATTTCATTCAACACGGTTACAAAGACTGGCTTTTTTTGACAAGCTACATACAGAACAGGCTAAATTGATCAGGAAAGAGTTGCAAAAAACAAAAACACCGTATCTATTTTGTGCAGATCTCAATTCAGTTCCATCCAGTTATGTTTATCAGTATATCAAAAAAGGAATGACGGATGCATTTTTACAAAAAGGATCCGGATTAGGCGGAACTTTTCATCGCTTTTCATTAACCTTACGAATAGATGTACTCCTTATGAGTAAGGGCATTACTGCCAGCCAATATTATTCTCCGCAACTTGATCTTTCAGATCATTACCCGATTGTAACTGATATTAGTCTGCAAAAATGATTTTCCGTAAATTTAGGGCATGGCAAAAAGTATTTTTCGCCGGGCTACCAAAACTGTATTCATTGCTATCAATGTATTTATCAGTTTGTTGTTTTTATTTGGTGCGCTTTCCTCCCATATTAATCCGGCCAATTGGTGGATGAATGGTTTTACGGGATTGATTGTTCCTTACCTGGTTCTTATCCTGATCTTTTTTGTTGTATTCTGGTTATTTGCAAAACCTATCTTAACGATCATTCCCTTATGCACACTTTTTATCGGATATCAACAATTGCATGTCATATTTGCCTGGCATCCATCTGCAGGTTTTGTAAAACACAAACATGATGATGATTTGAGAATTGCAGATTGGAACATACAAAGCTTTAACGGGCTGAGTAAGAACAAAGCCGGGAAAAAACCAGTCAGGAATGAAGTAGCAGAAAGTATTATCAAGTTCCACCCTGACCTGATCTGTATGCAGGAATTCAATCATGCAAATACTACTGATAATATCTCCCTTTTTTCGAAACAATACCCTTATCATTATTTTTCAAAGGATTATTTACGTGCCAATGGCAATTACCAATCGGGCTGCATCATCTTTTCTAAATTTCCGATTATTGATTCGGGCAAAATTCAGTATCCGATAGCAGAGAGCCTGATTTTTGCAGATATTGTAAAAGGAGCCGATACTTTTCGGATCTATACAACCCATCTTCAATCCTTCAAATTCAAAAAAGAAGATTATAATGATATTGAGAAGATCAAGGACCAGGATGATGAAAACCTGATTGCTTCCAAAAGCATCTTTCGGAAAATGGATCTGGCTTTTAACCGGAGAGGTGTTCAAACCGGAATGGTGAGGGAAGCCATTGAAAAAAGTCCCTACCCATCAGTCATTTGTGGCGATTTTAATGATGTGCCCAATTCCTATACCTATTTTCATATCAAAGGGAATGATCGCCAGGATGCATTTTTACAAAAAGGTTTCGGAATCGGTCGGTCCTTTATTTCCCTGGCTCCCACCCTGCGGATTGACTATATTTTACCTGATAGTCATTTTGATATCCGCCAGTTTCAGATGGTAAATGAAGAGCTAAGTGATCATATTATGCTGTTAACTGATATTCGTTTGAAAAAATGAAATATCTTTGCTTTTCAATGAAACACACACTTCTATATTATTCTTGTTGCTGTTGTTAATACAGCCTGTTGCAAGGCAGTTATCTGCCATTACCCATAAATTGCTATCTTAATCACAATGAATCCTACCATGCCACTTAAAGTATATAATTCGCTCACAAGACAAAAAGAGGTTTTTCAACCCATCAACCCACCTTATGTAGGCATGTATGTTTGCGGTCCAACGGTAAGCGGCGAAAGTCATCTGGGTCATGCAAGACCTTTTATCACCTTTGATGTAGTCTATCGTTACCTGAAATACCTGGGTTTTAAAGTACGCTATGTGCGAAATATCACAGATGCCGGACATTTTGAAGAAGAAGGACGTGATGCGGAAGATAAGATCAGCAAGAAAGCCGTTTTAGAAAAGCTGGAACCCATGGAACTGGTACAAAAATATACCAATTTATACCATTGGGCTATGAGTCGGTTTAATAATCTTCCTCCCAGTATTGAACCCACAGCCACCGGGCATATTGTAGAGCAGATAGAAATGATCAAAAAGATCATTGCAGACGGGTATGCTTATGAAGCCAATGGCTCAGTATATTTTGATGTAGAGAAATACAATACAGATTTTTCCAAAAAAGGTCAGCCCTACGGTATATTAAGTGGTCGTGTATTAGAAGACCAGATAGAAAGTACGCGTGAACTGGATAACCAGGATGAAAAAAGAAATAAAAGCGATTTCGCTTTATGGAAGAATGCCCCGACCGAACACATCATGCGCTGGCAAAGTCCATGGGGTGAGGGCTTCCCGGGATGGCATATCGAATGTTCGGCAATGAGTACCAAATACCTGGGTGAGGAGTTTGATATACATGGGGGTGGAATGGATCTGCAGTTTCCGCATCATGAATGTGAGATCGCACAGAGTACTGTTTGCAATCATAAAATGCCGGCCAGATATTGGTTACATAATAATATGATCACCATCAATGGTAAAAAGATGGGTAAGAGTTATAATAACCAGATCAAGCTTACCGAAATGTTTACGGGTACACATCCTATGCTGGCACAGGCGTATACACCGCAAACCATTCGTTTTTTTATCCTGCAAAGTCATTACCGTGGCACACTCGATTTCAGCAATGAAGCATTACAGGCTTCAGAAAAAGCTTTGAAAAGATTATGGGATGCTTATGAATGGATAATTGTACAAACATTTACAGAAAACAGCACACCGAAAGATGCCAGTCTGGATGAGAATGTAGTAAAACTGGTAGGTGAATTTACCGAGTTCATGAATGATGATCTGAATACGGCAAAAGTATTGGCCAATATGTTTGAATTGGTATCTATCATCAATTCAATTAAAGACAAACATATACAGGCAGATGCGTTAAGTTCCGCAACAGTTCAATTATTACAAACTCAATTAAAGCAATTTGTAGAAGAAGTATTTGGTTTGAAAAATGAACGTGAATCGGATGATGGCAAACTAAATGGTGTATTGCAATTACTGATCGATATCCGCAAAGAAGCCAAAAGCAAAAAAGATTTTTTAACCAGCGATAAGATTCGAAATGAATTGGCTGCCCTGGGTGTGCAACTTAAGGATGAAAAGGATGGCGGGATGAGTTATTCTATTTCCTGAATATTTCCCTCTGCGAAAACCTCACCACTTCTTGTTCTACGTGGTGAAAAAAGTCTCTGACTGAGTGTTGTGTTATCTTTCCAGTAATCCTTCTCACCGCTGAGAACGGGAGAACAGGAGTTCGCGCCGAGGGAGGTTGTGGTTATCGAACAAACTCATTCTTTTTCTGTTGCAAGCGGTATAACAGGTAATTGAGAGTATGGGCCGCGATGATACAGCCAACAGCAGGAACCAATAACCACAACTGCCAATCATGCCAGGCTATTTTAGCCAGTAACAGTAATATACCCATTGTAAATAATAGGGTGGGCATCCAACTATCATGGTGCTTTTTCTTTCCATGGTATAATGAATAGCTGCCGATGGCAAAGGCAAGTAATACCATACCATATTCAAAACCCTGGTTTTCGATAATATTAATGCCGAACAAGGGAAGACTGGTCAAAAACAAAGGCAATAGGGCACAATGTACCGCACAGGCCAGGGAAGTAAGAATCCCCAATGCATCCCAATTGATTTTTTGATTCATGGAAGACAAATATAATACAATGCAACATTGTTGCAAAATATTGAGTAACTAATCGGGATTCTATTCAGAATAAGGGCAATGCGCGTAACTTTACCTGATAAGTATGTTTATGAGCAAGAAATTGGCAGCCTATCTTTTATTTTTTGTGGTATTGGTGCTCGCTTTTTATTTTTTCCTTTTTAAAGGAACGGATAATTGGAAAACCAAATTACCGGTAATCAGTTATGTAAAACCTTTTCATTTTACTACCCAGGATGGGCTGGTATTTACCGACAGGGATATGTTGGGAAAAGTGTGTGTAGTGGAATATTTTTTTACCAATTGCAAAGGCATTTGCCCCAGAATGAATGCCAATATGAAAACCATTTATGAGGAGTTCAAAAACGAACCCAATTTTATGATTGTTTCCCATACCTGCGATCCGGAAAGAGATTCAGCTGCCAGGTTAAAAGTATATGCCGATTCAATGAAGATCGATACAAGGAAATGGGTGTTACTTACAGGTAGAAAGGATAGCCTGTACCAGATTGCACGCAGTGCTTATCTGCTGGATGACCCCAAAAATAATGTTGAGAAAATAGAAGACCAGTTTATCCATACACAATTCTTTGCATTGGTTGATAAGGATGGGAAAGTTCGGGCACAGGTATATGATGGCCTCAAACAAACAGAACTGGATCGTCTGAAAAAAGATATCAGAACCTTATTAGCAGAAAAAGCCGGATCCGGCAATTTTGTAAACGGGATCTTTAATAACAACCCGCAATAATAGTATCTATGCACCAAACCATTATCGATACACTAAAGCGAAACCAGCTTAGCATTACTGATAGCCGTAAAAAGATATTGGAGCTCTTTTTGCATGCAAAAGGTGCATTGGCACACTTTGATATCGAGCACCAAAGTGGTGCTGAATTTGACCGGGTAACCATTTACCGCACATTGCAAACCTTTGTTGAAAAAGGAATCATACATACCATACCTACTGCAGATAATTCTATCCGTTATGCACTTTGTAAAGATGATTGTGCAAACGGTCATCACCATGACGACCATGTTCATTTTATGTGTGATGATTGTGGAACAACGTATTGCCTGGACCATGTTACAGTGCCTCAGGTTAGTTTACCCAACGGTTTCACTGTCACACAAACAGATGTGATCATCAGCGGAAAATGTATGAAGTGTGCATAATCCGCTTATTATCTGATTAGCCATTGTAATAAATTAAGTTTACTCTATTACCAGTTAGAACCTTTATAAATTTTTCTTCTATGATTTTAGTCACCGGCGCTACCGGGTTAGTGGGCTCACACCTGGTTAGGCAATTGGTTAGGGAAGGAAAAAAAATAAGGGCATTTTACAGAACCCATATTCCTACCATAGAAGGCGGTGATGAAGTGGAATGGGTAAAAGGAGATATTCTGGATATCGTTTCACTGGAAGACGCAATGCCGGGTATACAGCAGGTTTATCACTGTGCGGCTACCGTTTCATTTAACCCGAAAAAAAAAGCAGACCTCTATAAAAATAATATTGAAGGAACGGCGAATGTTGTTAATGCCGGAATTGAAGCAGGCATTCAAAAATTAGTATTTGTAAGTTCTGTAGCTGCACTGGGTCGAATTCGTACCGGGGTTCCAATCAATGAAACCATGAACTGGACTGAAGAGACCAGCAATAGCGAATATGGGAAAAGTAAATACCTGGCAGAAATAGAAGTATGGAGAGGTATTAGTGAAGGATTGAATGCCGTGATTGTGAATCCGGTAATTATATTGGGGACGGGTGACTGGACCAAAGGTTCTTCAGAAATTTTTAAATCGGCTTACGATGAGTTCCCCTGGTTTACCGGCGGAACCAGTGGGTTTGTAGATGTGGAAGATGTTGTAAAAGCCATGATTACTTTAATGGATAGCGATATCAATGCAGAAAGGTTTATACTCAGTGCTGAAAATATAGGTTATAAAGAAGTGTTCTCATTGATTGCCAAAAATTTTCATAAGAAACCACCTTATAAAAAAGTAACCCCTTTACTAGCTTCTCTTGTATGGCGTTGGGAGGCTCTAAAAGGCAGGTTTACAGGTAAAGATCCGCTGCTTACCAAAGAAACCTCCGCAACTTCTCAGGCAATCGTAAGCTTTGATAATAGTAAACTGATAAAGCAGATTCCCGGTTTTACTTATACACCTATTTCAGATGCTATAGAGCGAATCTGTACTGAATTCAAACAAAAATATCATTTAGAGGCTGAGCAGCCGGTGGAACACAATCGGTAGCCCCTTTATTCCATAACTTTTTTCCATAACTCCGGAATCCGTTTTATCCAAACCAATTCTCTTCTTTTGATGCTGGCATCATCAGTTGGCGTACCCCAATACACTTTATTTCCTGCAATAGAAGAAGGAACACCACTTTGCGCCAATACCACCGCATTCGCGCCAATGGTTAAAGTTTTGCTTACCCCAACCTGTCCCCATAACGTAACACCATCTTCTACAATCACTCCTCCCGCTATAGCCACCTGTGCCGCAAACAAACAATTTTTCCCTACCCGTGTATCATGCCCGATATGAACCATATTATCCAGCTTGGTTCCTTTTCCTAATCTGGTTTCTGCAGTTACGCCGCGATCAATGGTACAACCTGCCCCTATTTCAACGGCATCTTCAATAACCACTGAGCCGCAACTCAACATTCTTTTATACCAAACATCTCTGTTCTTTTTGGTATTATAATAAAATGCATCACTGCCAATTACGGTACCGGATTGTATCACTACATCATCACCAATCGTAACATGATCAAGGATTGAAACATTGGGTTGTATCACACAATTTTTACCAATCACAACATGATGTCCAATAAAAACATTGGGCATGATCACAGATCCTTCACCAATAATGGCATCATCGCTGATAGGTTTTACTGCCGAAATAAATGGCCGGAAATGAGTAACAATTTTCAGATACGCTTCAAAAGGATCCTTAACAACCAGTATGGCTTTTCCTTCCGGTATCGTTACTTCTTTTGTATTGATCATGATAAAACTGGCAGCACTCTGTAAACAAGTATCATAGTATTTTGGGTGATCAACAAACACCAGATCACCTGTTTCAACTACATGTATTTCATTGATTCCGGTTACCGGATTACTAAGATTACCCAGGGTTTCTGCCTGAATCAATTCTGCTATCCATTGTACGGAAACGGGTGCTGGAAACTTCATATGGCGGTTTTTGATAAAAAACAAAGGTAATAAGACTCTTTGAGCAGAATTTTTTTTTGCGGGAATTCTCCCGGTTTTAGCAGTTCGTTATAGACTCAAATCATTCAATAAATTGCAAAAGAAAATAGAATCCAAATAATATCGTATTCAATGAAACCCTTTATTCATCAATGTTTCAGCATATTCGATTCTTATCATTGCATGAAATGATCAATAAAAAAAGTAAAAAAATAATCTTCTGAAAATCATTTTTCAGGGAGCTGAATTCACATCCGCAGCCAAAATGTTAATAAAATTGTTTAAAAAAATTTTTGCTTTAGTTGAAGTTCTTTTTAATATTGTGATGGGAAATTTATTTCCCAGTACTTACTAACCCATCCATATACAAAGTCTCGCTTCTGCGGGACTTTTGTTTTTTATGAATTATTACAGCATAATTTATAAACCTTATCTGACACTCTCTCAATTTTCTGCAGTTGAAAAAAAGAAAACACTGGCAGATTATTTTGAGGTTCCCCGTGATGTTTATCCGGTAGGCAGACTTGACTATGACAGCGAAGGATTGTTATTACTCACCAACGATAAACAATTGAATCATCGTTTACTTAATCCTGCGTATGCGCATGAAAGAGAATATTGGGTTCAGGTAGATGGTGCGATTCATGAAGAAGCCATTCAGCAATTACAAAAAGGTGTACCCATCCATCATGATGGAAAATTATATACAACAAAACCCTGCCAGGTTTCCCTATTTACTTCTGACCCTATCGTGCCAGATCGCTTTCCACCGATCCGTTTCAGAAAAGAAATTCCGGCTCCCTGGATACAAATGATTTTGACAGAAGGAAAAAATCGCCAGGTCAGAAAGATGACTGCACAGGCAGGATTTCCTACTTTGCGTTTAATCAGACATCGTATAGAATCCATCCGTCTGGAAAACATGCAACCCGGTGATATGATCGAATTGTCTAAACATAGTATTTACCAAAACCTGTTTCATGGAAAACAGTTCTGACTATATAGTGGATGGTTATGAAATCAGTACCGATACACAGAAAATGGATATCGCCGTTATTCACCGTTACCTATCCAAAGAATCCTATTGGGCAAAAGATATTCCATTCGATATTGTGGAAAGATCGATAGCCAATTCATTTTGTTTTGGTGTTTTCTATCAGGATAAACAGGTAGGGCTGGCCCGACTGATTACCGATAAAGCCAGTTTTGCGTATTTATGTGATGTATTCATTTTACCCGAACATCGTGGAAAAGGATTGTCTAAATGGTTACTCACTACCATTCAATCACATCCTGAATTGCAGGGACTGAGGCGTTGGTTACTTGGCACAAAAGACGCGCATGGTTTGTACCGACAGTTTGGCTGGGTACCTTTACCAGAAGAATTAGTGCCTCGTTTCATGCAACGGTTTCAACCCGATATATATGCAAAGCTTTCGCAAAATGAATCCAGATAGATAGGATTGTCCATTCCTGCTGGCCAGCTGTTGTATATTCCTCTGCTCCTCATTCATCTGTTCTGTATCTTTGCACCGTTTAAAGAATAAAGAGCTATTATGAGTCAAACACATTTATCTGAGCAGGAAATCATCCGTCGCGAGAAACTGGTTAAGTTAAAAGAAGCGGGCATTGATCCCTTTCCTGCCCCTCTGTATCCCGTTACCCATTTTTCAACGGATATTAAAGATCATTATACAGAAGAAACCAAAGAACAGTTTGCAGCAGTATGCGTAGCTGGTCGTATCATGAGTATCAATGATAAAGGGAAAGTTTTTTTTATCAAGATCCAGGACAGCAAGGGTATTATTCAATTATATGTAAAAAGAGATGATCTCTGTCCGGATGAGGATAAATCATTCTGGGATATCGTAATCAAACATGGTCTTGACCTGGGAGATATTATTGGCGTTACCGGTTTTGCTTTTATCACCAAAACAGGAGAAACCTCTATCCATACCCAAACACTTACCCTGCTTACCAAATCGTTAAAACCATTACCGGTTATTAAAAGAGATGAAGAAGGCAATGTTTTTGATGCAGTAACCGATCCCGAATTCCGTTATCGTCAACGCTATGTTGATCTGATCATTAACCCGGATGTAAAAAACACTTTTGTCAAAAGAACCCAACTCATTAATACTATTCGCGAATTTCTGAATGCGCAGGGAGCATTGGAGGTGGATACACCCGTTTTGCAGTCCATTCCAGGCGGTGCAGCGGCGCGTCCCTTCATAACCCATCATAATGCATTGGATGTTCCCTTTTATCTCCGTATTGCGAATGAGCTGTATCTGAAAAGATTGATCGTTGGCGGGTTCGACTGGGTATATGAATTCAGTCGCAATTTCCGGAATGAGGGAATGGACAGAACACATAACCCGGAATTTACTGTGCTGGAATGGTATACTGCCTATAAAGACTATTTCTGGATGATGGAAACCGTAGAACAGCTATTCGAAAAAATTGCACTCGCATTACACGGTACAACCGATGTTACATTAGGAGATAAGATCATTGATTTCAAACCACCCTTCAAAAGAATCAGCATACTGGATGCTATTAAAGAAAATACCGGTATTGATGTAAGTGAAATGGATGAAGCGGGTTTACGGGAAGTTTGCAAAAAGCTACATATCGATGTTCCCAATAATATCGGTAAAGGAAAACTGATTGATGAAATTTTCGGCAATACCAGTGAACATACTTATATACAACCCACATTTATTATTGATTATCCAGTTGAAATGAGTCCTTTGACCAAAAAACACAGAACCAAAGCCGGACTGGTTGAACGTTTTGAACTAATGATCAATGGAAAGGAAATCGCCAATGCCTACTCAGAACTAAATGACCCGATTGATCAACGCGAACGTTTTGAAGAACAGGCCAAACTCATGGAACGCGGAGATGATGAAGCCATGTTCATTGATCATGATTTTCTTCGCTCCCTCGAATACGGTATGCCGCCTACATCAGGTATCGGAATCGGAATCGATCGTTTGTGTATGATGATGACAAACCAGGTATCTATTCAGGACGTACTACTCTTCCCGCAAATGCGACCGGAAAAAATGGATTAATCGTTCATAGAATACAAAAGCACCGCTAACCATTTAAGAGCGGTGCTTTTTTATTTAGTAAGGTTTTCTATTATTAATTGGTTTTGGTAGATTGCTGGGGGAATTGGTCTTTGGCTGTTGGCTGTTGGCTGTTGGCTGTTGGCTGTTGGCTTTTACCGAATGGCTTTGATAAGCTTAAATGATAAGTTAAGTTATAGGTTATCCAAAACTGCCAATGGCCAAAAGCCAACAGCCAATAGCTAAAATCAATCAACTCAAAACTCGTATCCCGAAACCCCTAACCTCCTCCTATGCGCTTATTAAAAGTATTATACATTCAGGTATTGATCGGTATTGCAGCAGGTGTTTTTGTGGGTTGGCTGATCCCTGCATTTGCGCCTACGGCAAAATTGATCAGTGATACTTTTATCAATATGATCAAGATGGTGATTACGCCGGTGATTTTTCTGACGATTGTATTGGGTATTACGGGGGCGGGTAATTTGAAAAGAGTGGGCAGAGTGGGTGGCAAAGGATTAATTTATTTTGAAGTAGTTACCACATTTGCTTTGATTATTGGACTGGTAGTGGCTAATCTGTTAAAACCAGGTGCCGGTATTTCTACAGATCATTTACCTAAAGAAAATCTCGATAAATATACCTCGGCTGCAAAAGAAATGAACTGGGGGGAATTCTTCTCGCATATTGTTCCAACCAATATCATGGATTCATTTGCAAAAGGTGATCTGTTACAGGTGCTTTTCTTTGGTGTATTATTCAGCGTAGCCATTACCCGGATTGGAAGCAGTGGTGCCAAAATTGTTTCCATGTTTGAAAACCTGAACAAAGCATTTTTTCAGGTCATACATATTGTGATGAAGTTGAGTCCGGTAGGTGCTTTTGGTGGTATGGCATATACGATTGGCAAATTTGGATTCGCCAGCCTGGTATTATTGGGAAAGCTCTTGCTATCCTATTATATCACTTCTCTTCTATTCATTTTTATTGTACTGAACCTGATCACCCGGTATTACGGTTTTAGTTTATGGAAACTGCTGGTGTATATCAAAGAAGAATTACTGATTGTGTTAGGAGCCAGCAGTAGTGAATCTGTTTTGCCGAATATTATGGAAAAACTGGAAGCAGCGGGATGTGAGAGAACGGTGGTGGGACTGATCATCCCAACCGGATATAGTTTTAACCTGGACGGTACCACTATTTACCTGAGTATGGCCACGCTTTTTCTGGCACAGGTATTTGGTATCGATCTTTCTTTTACACAACAGCTAACGATCATTGGCATATTGCTTGTTACCAGCAAAGGCGCTGCCGGAGTAACGGGCAGTGGGTTTATTGTACTCACTTCTACTTTAACCATTTTAAAGGTAATCCCGCTCGAAGGACTTGCCTTATTGATAGGCGTAGATCGTTTTATGAGTGAAGGAAGAGCGCTTACCAATATGATCGGCAATACAGTAGCCACGGTCATCATTGCCAAAAGCGAAAAAGCGATTGATATGGATGTATACAGAAAAGTGGTAGAGAAAAAATAAAACACCCGCCAATATGTGGCAGGTGTTATGAAACAATTTAAGAATTTTAATCCCTATAATTCAAAGCCGGTTTTCTATCCCCCAATAAAGCTTTATACTGATAATCCCCTTTCGCCTGAATAAACTCCTGTTTGGCTTTATTGATCAAAGAAGGATCAGAGAATAGATCGATAGCCATTAGCACCATGGTTTTCGCAGCAACCATCATTCCTTTTGTACCAATTTCTGTTCCGCCACAGGCAACTGCCTGCCAGCTATGGGCAGGTGTTCCCGGTATCCAGGTGGCAGCTTCCAGGCCTACGGTGGGTACCGCATAACTCACATCTCCCACATCCGTAGAACCCCCACCCGCATCAATATTTTTTAACGGTATAATATTGGCAGCACTATTGATGGCTGGCACTTTATACGTAAACGTTGACTGTAATTTTTTTCCGAATTCAATTTCTTCAGCTGTATACGTAACACCTCCTACTTTTTGTAAATCCAATTGCATGGCTTCACCCAGTGTACGATTGATCAACAGATCATGTGTACCACCAATGATCTCATAATCCATTTTTGTTTCTGTACCCATCGCAGCTCCATTGGCTGTTTTTACCAGTCTTTGAAAAATACTCACTACCTGGTCTTTTTTAGGATGACGTACATAATAAAATACTTCTGCAAAATCAGGCACTACATTCGGTGCTTTACCACCTTGTGTAATCACATAATGAATACGTGTTTCCTGTGGAACATGTTCCCGCATCATATTGGCCATATAATCCATCGATTCAACTGCATCCAATGCAGAGCGACCTTTTTCAGGGGCCATCGAAGCATGGGAAGCAATTCCATAAAAACGGAATTTAGCCGAGGTATTGGCTAAGGCGCTGGTCATGGTAATACTATTCGCATCACTGGGATGCCAATGAACTGCTACATCCACATCATTAAATAAACCGGCTCTTACCAGATATACTTTACCGCTCCCGCCTTCTTCAGCCGGACAGCCATATACCCGCACTGTTCCGCTTAGTTTCTTTGACTCGATCAGTTTCTTTAATTCAATGCCAGCCGCTACAGAAGCAGTACCAAATAAATGGTGCCCGCAACCATGACCGGCATCAATACCCGTGATGGGCTTTTTCTCGGGATTCGCTTCCTGAGATAAACCCGGTAAAGCATCAAACTCGGCCAGTATGGCAATTACGGGTTTACCACTACCATAGCTGGCTAGAAAGGCAGTTGGCATTTCGGCCACGCCTGATTGAACAGTAAATCCATTTGCCTGCAGCGTTTGCTGTAATAAAGCAGAGCTTTTCTTTTCTTTATACCCTACTTCGGCATAGTTCCAAATCTGTAAAGCGATTTTTTTATAGTCTTCATAGCGACTGTCGATATCCTTAATGGCTTCATCTTTTAAACCGGGAACAGCCGAAACATTTTTTTGTGCAAATGACAATAACACAGAAAGGGAAAGCAGGGAAGTAAATAGCTTTTTTTTCAATGTAAAAAATTATAAAGGTTAAACAAAAAGATCAGGGTATAACTGAGCGCCGGGAACAACTGAATATTGACTAAGATCGGTAATCCCTTCTGCGGCCATGACTTCTTCATCAATAAAAGTATTGCCGGTACATTCGGCAGAAGGCCTGCGTAAAATATAAAATACGGCATCAGCAATCATTTCGGGCTTACGACTCATTTTGGCAAGTGCTTCTCCGCCTAGTAAATTTCTTACAGCTGCTGTATCAATCGTAGTTCTTGGCCATAAAGCGTTCGAAGCTACGCCTGCACCCTTCAATTCTGCAGCCCAGCCCAGTGCCAGCATACTCATACTGTATTTGGTGATGGTATAGGCAATATGTCCGCCCAGCCATTTCGGATTGAGGTTAATAGGAGGTGATAAGGTAATAATATGTGGATTCTTTCCTTTTTTCAGATAGGGTATACAATGTTTGCCTACCAGAAAAGTACCTCGTACATTAATGCTCTGCATCAGGTCGAAACGTTTGGTATCGGTTTGTTCGGTTGGAGTAAGTTGAATGGCCGACGCATTATTGATCACTACATCTATCCCGCCAAATTTTTCAACCGTCTTTTGCACCATGGCCTGTATCTGTTCTTCATAGCGGATATCCACCTGAACTGCCAGGGCCTTACCTCCGGCTGCTTCCACTTCTTCAGCCACAGAAAAAATAGTACCGCCTAATCTGGGGTCTTCTTCCACACTTTTGGCGGCAATTACAATATTGGCTCCTTCTTTTGCCAGGCGTAAAGCAATGGCTTTACCTATTCCCCTGCTGGCACCCGTTATTAAAACGGTTTTATTTTGAAATAACATACCTGCTGATTTTATAAAAGAAAGGTAGGATGCTTTCGCGAATTGACCATCTCCCTTTTCATAATTTTGGCAGATAATTGAAATCCTATTTGCGTTATTTACCTAAAAACTGAAGAATCGCTTTTTCGGCTTCTTCGCAGGCTTTGCTGAGTTCATCATTCACAATGGTTAGATTGAAATGATGTTTAAATGAGATCTCGTAGCTGGCTTTATTAATGCGGGTAGCAAGACTTTCCGGTGTTTCCGATCCACGGCCGGATAATCTCTTTTTTAATTCATCAATAGAAGGTGGTTCAATAAAAATGGATAGGCAATCACCGGCAAACTGTTGTTGTACATGTATGGCTCCTTTTACATCTATATCCAGTACTGGAGTTTTACCCTGGTTCCAGATTCTTTCGAGCTCAGTTTTCAGGGTTCCATAATATTTTCCTTCGTACACGATCTCCCATTCAACAAATGCGTTTTCATCAATCTTATTCCTGAATTCAGCTTCGCTGATAAAATAGTAATCTACTCCGTCCTGTTCTTTACCCCTGGGTTTGCGGGTTGCCGCAGAAATAGAAAAGGAAAGATTGGGGTATTTGTCCAGCAGGTAATGCGTAATAGAAGTTTTACCCGCTCCGGATGGAGCAGTAATGATAATAATTTTTTTATGGGCTGCTGGCATGAACAGAATTTGAGGCAAATAAACAATTTAATCCTGAGTAGGCATAAAATAATAGGCCCTAACCGTTCCAGATTGTTTTCGATTCCAATGGAATATTTCTTTTCCCTTGTTTAGTAGGTTCATCCGTATACCCCATATATAATAAACCCATCACAATATCCTCTTCTGCCATACCCAGGTAGGTTTTCAAGGCCGGGTGATGTGCCATTCCTCCCGTACTCCATAAAACGGCAATCCCCAATGATTCAGCTCCAAGCAAAATATTCTGTGTGGCTGCGGCAACAGCGGCAAATTCTTCCAGTAAAGGGATACGCGCATTTTCGGTTCTTTTCATATACACCAAAACAAGGTGCGATACTGTTTGCGACATTTTCAGCAGGTTCTGGTATTTCGCTTCCGTGAATTTTTCCTCAGCAGTATGGGTTTTATACAATGCAGCATGATCGGTACAAAATTTCACCAGTCCTTCGTTTTCATATACAATAAAACGCCAGGGTTCTGTATTGGCATGATTGGGTGCCCAATCTGCTAATGAAAGCAATTGATGAATCTGTGCAGTGTCTATTTTTTTACCATTCATCAGTGATGGTTTGGCACTGCGTCTTTTTTTGATAATCTGTTCCAGTAGGTTACTATTATTCATGGCGCAAAACTAACCCTTCAATTCGCCTATTTCATATTTGCACTAAAAAAATTGCACCTATATGACTAATCTCATGCCCAAATACCTGAGGGTTCAGGTGATTTCAGGAAAACATCGTTAATTTACATCCCCGGTTTCAGGCCGATATACCAAATCAAAGACTCCGTAGCTCAGTTGGTAGAGCAGCTGACTCTTAATCAGCGGGTCCAGGGTTCGAGTCCCTGCGGGGTCACAGCAGCCACAAAATAGCCTTATAAACA
>CAIYKV010000113.1 GCA_903926855.1 uncultured Bacteroidota bacterium
AGAAATGTTTTATCGGCCAGCGTCTGTTCTGCCCTGCCGTAACCCGTCATGGAATGTAGCATAATACAATGTTATTTGGTAAATGTAACTGAACGGGATGAATAATAGACAGAATACCTGACTATCTCCATACAGGCATCCATTCTAAAAATCAATACCCACCCATTTTCTTTTACTCTTTTCGTATTTCTCAAAATCAAATTTATATAATTTACCTGGGCGATGAGGTACATCCTGTTCCATTTCATTGATATCGATCAGCAGTTCCATAGAAGCAAATTTTTTCCGGAAATTGCGTCTGTCGAGTGTTACGCCCAGTATGGCTTCATAGAGATTCTGTAATTCACGAAGAGAAAATTTATCGGGCAATAAGTTAAACCCAAGCGGGTGTTCCTGTATTCTTTTTTGCAACCATCTGTAACAAACATCCAGTATTTCTTTGTGATCAAATGCCATTTCTTCCAAGGTAGATACATCATGCCAATGGAGGTCATTCGCATGAATTTTTAACTCATGGTGATTGATATTTAACAAAGAGCAATATGCAACGGTAATTACCCTTCCGCCCGGATGTCGGGATGGGTGCCCGAATGATCTTACCTGGTCAAGAAACACATCATTCATTCCCGTTCTCTCTTTCAGTATGCGATAGGCTGCATCATCGAGTTCCTCATTGTTTTTTACCATATCTCCTAATAAGGAAAGTTTACCTACGTAAATCTCAAGATCACTCTTGATAAGCAGCACTTTTAGCTTATTCTCTTCGAATCCGAAGATCACACAATCGACCGTAAGGGGAACTTTGGGGTATTCTTCTACCAACAGAACAGCGTCTTTAATCAGGTGCGGTTCGTGAAAAACCAGATCGGTATTTTTTTTCTTCATTTCAATCAATTAATCCAATGGCGGGGAATTGCAATCGATACCGCGGCAACAAGATACAAAGTTTCACAATTATGCGCATAAATTTACAGGCAGTTTCTATTTATCCAGCCAAACTGACCCTTATCTTTATCAGCGAATAATGAAGTATGTACGGTACCGAACAGATACAAAAATTACAAAAATCAACCCTGTCTTTTTTGCAACAAACAGGCGAGCAAAACAGTGTGGTACCTGTCAATGAGCTGGAACAGTTACGTGATCTGCTTCGGTTTCACGAATACCGGTACTATGTACTAAATGATCCCCTGATATCCGATGCTGAATACGATTCGCTTTATAAATTATTGCAGAGAACTGAACAGCTCTATCCCGATCAGGTGTCACCCGATTCTCCCACGCAAAGAGTAGGCAGTAGTCTTAACCAACAGTTTATCACTGTTCAGCACCTGGTTCCCATGCTGAGTCTGGATAATAGCTATAATGCCGAAGACCTGATCGATTTTGACCGTAAAGCAAGGGAATTGAGCAATTTGGATTTGATTGAATACTGTATAGAACCCAAATTTGATGGTGCCAGTATTTCTCTGATTTACGAGAACGATCGATTGGTAAGGGCGGCTACCAGGGGTGATGGCGTGGAGGGAGAAGACATTACTACCAATATCAAACAAATTAAGTCCATTCCGTTAACTGCTGCTTTTTCAAGTTATGGTATCCGGCAGATTGAAATTCGAGGCGAGATCATCATGAGCAAACAGGCTTTTCATGGGTATAATGCGCAATTGGTTGCACAGGGACAATCACCCCTTGCCAATCCACGAAATGCAGCTTCCGGTAGTCTCAGAATGAAAGATCCGCGGGAGGTAGCGCAGCGTAACCTCGATGCTTTTTTATACCATATCAGTTATTATATCAGGGATGAGGGAACTACGCTTACCCATCAAAATAAGCCAACACTATTAGATACCCATAGCGGTTCTCTTCAATTATTATGGGAAATGGGGTTCCGTTCACCACAAAAAGAGAAAAAAGTAGTTAGGGGTATTGATGAAGTAATTGAGTACTGTCTGGCTTTTGAAAAGATTCGTGATGATCTGGGATATGAAATCGATGGTATGGTAGTGAAAGTAAATGATATTGCTCTTCAGGAGAAACTGGGTATGACATCCCATCATCCCCGATGGGCCATTGCTTTTAAATTTAAAGCACGCCAGGCAACTACCAGACTTAGGGCCATTGAATTTCAGGTAGGCAGAACAGGAGCAGTAACCCCTGTTGCAAAACTGGATCCTGTTTACCTGGGGGGTGTAACCGTATCCAGTATTTCGGTTCATAACGAAGATTATATTAAAGAGAAAGATCTGAATATAGGTGATGCTGTTTTGATTGAACGTGCTGGAGATGTGATACCTCAAATCGTTAAATCACTTCCCGAACTAAGGGATGGCACCGAGCAGGAAATACTATTTCCAAAACAATGCCCCGTTTGTAAAAGTCAATTATTTAAAGAAGAAGGAGAGGCTGTCTGGAGATGTATCAATATTGAATGCGAAGCACAGGTAGTTGAAAAGATTATCCATTTTGTAAGTAAAGATGCAATGGATATCAAAAGTTTTGGTGAAGCCAATGTGCGAAAATTTTATGAACTCGGATTTTTGAAAGATATACCCGGCATTTATCGTCTTCCCTATGAACAAATAGGCGTACTGGATGGATTCGGTAAAAAAAGCCTGGAGAATTTACAAAATGCGATTCTTGTTTCTAAACAACAGCCATTATACCGACTGATCTATGGGTTAGGGATCAGGTTTGTTGGAGAAACCACAGCAAAAACTTTGGCCAATGCAGTTGAAAATGTGCTGGACTTTACTACCAAAACAGAGGAAGAATTATTATTGCTGGAAGATGTGGGTATCAAGGTAGCAAAGAGTATCCAGCATTTTTTTCAGAATGAACAAAACATACAGATGTTGGGTGAGTTAAAAGAACTAGGCTTACAACTCCATAACGAAAAGAAAGAGGTATTGGCAGCCGGTGCATTAACAGGAAAAACATTTCTTTTTACGGGCACCCTTGCCAAATTAAAACGCAGCGAAGCCGAAGCCATGGCCGAAGAACAGGGCGGGGTTATTGTAAGTGGCGTTAGTGCCAAATTGAATTACCTGGTAGTAGGCGAAGATGCCGGAAGTAAACTGGAAAAAGCTAAAAAAATCAACACCATCAAAATTATCACCGAAGACGAATTTCTATCTTTATTTTAAAAAAAGGGATATATGAACTTCGTTCCATTTTCAAATTTTCAAATTTTCAAATTACCACCATGCTTAGTACCGCAACACTCAACTTCCTAAAATCATTGAAGAAGAATAATAGTAAGGAATGGTTTGAGAAAAATCGTAAATCTTATGAATCCGCCAAAGAGGATTTTGCTTTTCTGATTACAAACATCATAGCGCAGTTTGGCAAGAAAGAAGCAGGGATTGCCTCTCTATCAGCCAAAGAATGTTTATTCAGAATTAATCGAGATGTTCGTTTCAGTAAAAACAAAGCGCCCTATAAAACCAATATGGGTGCGAGTATGAAAGCGGGTGGAAAAAAATCAAATCTGGCAGGCTATTATATCCATATCGAACCCGGTGGAAATAGTTTTGTAGGTGGCGGTTGCTATATGGCGGAGCCGGATCTGGTAAAAAAAATCAGGCAGGAAATCGATTACTCCTGGACCGAATTCAGTAAGATCATTAAGAATAAAAAATTTGTATCACAATATGGCGATCTCGATAAAGGTGAAGGAATGTCACTTAGTCGTGAACCCAAAGGATATGAAAAAGAAAACCCGGCTATTGAATATATTAAATTGAAAAGCTGGATCGCTTTTACATCTTTAACGGATGAAGACTTGACCAGTAAGGATATTGAGAAAAAAATAATTGCTGCTTTTGAAACTTTACAACCCATGATCCAATTCCTGAACAGGGCTTTAGAAGAATAACCGTGTGCTGGTTGATCCGTTTCAAAAAAAATGCCCTGCGTTTCTCAACACAAGGCATTACCTTATCACTCACAAATTTATAGAAGGCCTTTACTCAATAAGTACTCGGCAATCTGCACTGCATTGGTTGCGGCGCCTTTACGAAGATTATCACTTACAATCCACATATTGAGTGTATTGGGTTGTGTTTCATCTCTGCGAAGCCTTCCCACAAAAACTTCATCTTTTTCATGTGCCCATAATGGCATGGGGTATAACTGGCTGGCATCATCATTCTGAACAATTACACCCGGTGCATTTGACAAAATAGATTTTACTTCGGCGAGGTCAAAATCATTTGCAAACTCAACATTTACACTTTCGCTATGTCCGCCAATCACAGGTATACGTACAGTGGTTGCCGTTACACGAATGGAGTCATCCTGCATGATTTTATTGGTCTCTTTCACCATTTTCATCTCTTCTTTTGTATAGCCATTTTCGAGGAATACATCTATCTGCGGGATTACGTTGAGATCGATGGGGTATTTATAAGCCATCTCTCCTTCAATACCCTTTCTTTCATTGAATAACTGGTCAACTGCTTTTTTACCGGTGCCTGTTACACTCTGGTAAGTGCTTACTACTACACGCTTAATCGTATATTTTGCATGCAAAGGTTGTAAAGCCACTACCATCTGAATAGTAGAGCAATTGGGGTTTGCGATGATATAATCTTCTTTGGTTAATACCGCTGCGTTTACCTCTGGCACAACCAGTTTTTTGGTTGGGTCCATTCTCCAGGCAGATGAATTGTCAATCACACGAATACCTGCTTCTGCAAACTTAGGCGCCCATTCCAATGAAGTGCCCCCTCCCGCTGAAAAAATAGCAACTGCAGGTTTGGCAGCAATGCCATCGCTCATACTTACTACCTTATATTTCTTTCCCTTGAATTCAACTTCCTTACCCACTGATTTTTCGGAAGCTACGGGAATAATTTCTGTTACCGGAAAATTACGTTCGGCTAAAACCTGCAACATTTTGGTACCTACTAAGCCGGTGGCACCTACTACGGCTACTTTCATGCGTTGTTTTTTAAGATGACTAAAAAAGAAAAGCCTTCCCGTTCCGGGAAGGCCTCTAACTATATTTGATATACAGATATGCAGAGATTCCTTCCCGTTAGAGAGGTTTCTTTATGCACTTTGTATGTTTCAATATTATCATTGCTGCGCGAAAATATGACCATTTAAGTTTGATGCAAAATATTTTTTATTCCTGCTATCTTTTAGATAACTGATGAATACTATTTTTTCTACACCAGGTTGATATCAAAATTAACTAACTGTACAAACTCTTCCAGTCTTTCAGAAATATCAGCTTTATTGATCTCTCTCAAACGCTCTGTTCCAAATTTTTCAACACAAAAAGAAGCCATCGCACTTCCCACTATAATAGCCGTTTTCATGTTTTCAAAAGAAATATCTTTTGTTCTGGCTATATGACCAATAAATCCACCCGCAAATGTATCGCCCGCGCCTGTTGGATCAAATACATCTTCTAATGGCAGTGCCGGTGCATAAAATACCTTGTCTTCATAAAACAATAAAGCGCCATGCTCCCCTTTCTTTATGATCAGGTATTTAGGTCCCATTTTCATAATGGTGGCCGCTGCCCTTACCAAAGAAAAATCACCACTTAGTTGTCTGGCTTCACTATCATTTACCATCAGCACATCCACCATCGAAATGGTTTTCTTCAATTCATCCATGGCAATTTCCATCCAGAAATTCATGGTGTCCATCACGATTAATTTGGGACGGGTTTTCAATTGTTCAATTACACTGCGTTGTACTGCAGGAACCAGGTTGCCCAACATCAGGAACTCACAATCCTGGTAACTATCCGGCACTACCGGTTGAAAATTTTCCAACACATTTAACTGGGTATCCAGGGTGTCGCGCGTATTCATATCCATATGATAACGACCGCTCCAAAAGAAAGTCTTTTCATCTTTCTTTATCTGCACTCCTTCCAGCGATACTTTACGATGGGTTAGTTCATCCAGTTCTGATTGGGGAAAATCTCCACCCACTACAGAGATTTGTTTTACAGGGGTAAAGTTTGAAGCGCACCAGGCTATATAAGTGCCTGCACCACCAATAATCCGATCACTTTTTCCAAAAGGGGTTTCAATGGCATCAAAGGCCATGGATCCGACAACGACTAAAGACATAATTACGGTTTTGTTATCGGAGGGCGAAATTAGGGTATTGAGGGGGAAAAGGGTGAATTGGAAGGAGGTTTATTTGGGTTGCGGGTTACGTGTTACCTGTTGCGGGTTTCAGGGAAACTAACAGATGTATAATTTTTGAGGCAAATTGTTGCTAACATACGTTAGTTAATTATATTTGTGTAATGGCCAGAATTAAGACAGACGATAAAAACCTATCCCGGAAAGATGTAATTGTAACGAAAGCAGCATCACTTTTTCGTGAAAAAGGGTTTAAAGCAGCCAGCATGCGCGATCTGGCTGAAGCGGTAGGTGTGGAAGCCGCTAGTTTGTATAACCATATCAAATCAAAAACTGAATTGCTGCATGATCTCTGTTTTAATGTAGCAAATCGTTTTATGCATAAGATAGATGAGATTGAAGCCGAACCCATCAGTGCCATTGAAAAAATAGAGAAACTTCTTCGCTTCCATATAACTGAAATGATAGAGCATTATGAAGAAGTATATGTAAGTGATCGTGAATGGAAACACCTGGAAGACCCTTATTTATCTAATTTTCAAAACCAGCGCAGGCTTTATCGTAAACGTTTTGCTGCTATTATTGAAGCCGGTATAGGCCAAAAAGAAGTAAAAGAAATTGATGCTCCTACTGCTGTTTTAATTATGCTGCATGCGATAACGGGTATTGAAAGCTGGCACAGATCAACCCAAAAAATCAGCGCCGAAGCATTGGAAGATAATATGATCACCATATTGGTTGGCGGTCTTACCAACCGATAATTTTACTGCTACTTACAAAAAAGTTCTATCAACAGCAGAAACATCATGTCAATTCACTTTAATTCCTTATTAATAAAAGAAGTTAGAAAAGAAACCCGCGATTGTGTTTCTATTGGTTTTGAGATCCCGACAGAATTATCTCAAGTTTTTCAATATAAGCAGGGCCAATACCTTACGCTACGTGCAAACATACAGGGAGCTGAAGTTCGCCGATCCTATTCCATTTGCAGTAGTCCTTTAGATAATGAGTTACGGATAGCCATCAAAAAGACGGAGCAGGGTGTTTTTTCTTCTTTCGCAAATCAATATCTCCAAAAAGGAGACCGATTAGACGTAATGCCACCGATAGGGAAATTCTTTACTGAGCTTAATCCGGCACAGTCAAAACAATATATCGGATTTGCTGCAGGCAGTGGTATCACTCCTTTGCTATCCATCATCAAAACAACATTAGCTACTGAGCTGAAAAGCTCGTTTACCCTGGTATATGGCAATCGAAATCGTCATTCCATCATTTTTAAAGAGGCGTTGGAAGCTTTAAAAAATCAGTATATAAACAGGTTTAGTATTATCTATATATTATCGAGGGAAAAAACAGATGCCGCTATTAATTTCGGAAGAATAGATGCGGAAAAATGCAAACAGCTAAGTGAAAAAAACATAGATATTTCGGGTACAGATGCATTCTTCTTATGCGGTCCCGATGAAATGATTTTTTCTGTTAAGGATCAATTGGAAAAATCCGGAGTTGACAAAAAAAAAATACATTTTGAATTGTTTACTACCCCAGACCAGCAAAAAAAGAATTTCGTAAAAAAAGATACCATTGAAAAAAATGAAGCGAAAAGCAAAGTAACCATCCGGCTGGATGGAGTATCTTTTGATTTTGATCTGGGGTTTGATGGACCTGCCATTCTGGATGCCGCTTTACAACAGGGAGCCGATCTGCCCTATGCCTGTAAAGGCGGTGTTTGCTGTACCTGTCGGGCAAAATTAGTAGCAGGTAAAGTGGACATGGATGTAAATTATGGACTGGAACCAGAAGAAATAGAACAGGGTTTTATCCTTACCTGTCAATCACATCCACGAACGGAAAGAATAGTGGTTGATTTTGACAGTAAATAAAATCACGCATATAAACAGAGAAAACAAATAGTAAACAGTATAAATTTACTCTGCTTACTATTTGCTTTCTTTACTCTATACAGTAAAACACCAAGAGAGATTTCTGATATTATTATGCACTACAGGTAACACAACCTTCTTCCATACTACAGCTGCCACCGGTTAGATTGTCTTCAATATTTGCGGTAGCTCCCCCTTCTATTACGGTAAGGTTATGTTGATCGATCAGTGGCTCGGTTGTTTTTCCTCCCTGCTTTTCAACAGTAAACTGTACTGCCTGAGAAGCTGCTTTGGAGCGTAGATAATACATGCCTGTTTTCAACCCTTTGCGCCATGCATAAAAATGCATAGATGTAAGTTTACTGGTAGTAGGTGCATCTACAAAAAGGTTCAGTGATTGGGACTGGCAAATATATGCGCCCCTGTCAGCAGCCATATCAATAATGGTACGTTGTTTAATTTCCCATACCGTTTTGTAAATCTCTTTTATCTCTTCAGGTATCCCATCAATTTTCTGAACAGATCCGTTATGCGACATGATACTGTTCTTCATTTCATCATTCCATAAATTCAGCTCAATCAGGTCTTTCAAGAGATGCTTATTCACCACTACAAATTCTCCGCTCAATACCCTGCGAACATAGATATTGGAAGTATAGGGTTCAAAACATTCGTTATTACCCAGAATCTGTGAAGTAGAAGCAGTGGGCATTGGTGCAACCAACAGAGAGTTCCGAACACCAAATTTGATCACTTCATCTTTCAGGCGATACCAATCCCAACGAAGGGTTGGTTCCACACCCCACATATCAAATTGAAAAATACCTTTTGAAACCGGTGACCCCTTACAACTTTCATAAGCTCCATCAATTTTTGCGAGATCCTTGCTGGCTGTCATACCTGCAAAATAGATGGTCTCAAAAATTTCCCTGTTCAACTGCCTGGCCTCTTCGCTTTCAAAAGATAAACGCAAGAGAATAAAAACATCTGCCAGTCCCTGCACACCCAACCCAATCGGACGATGGCGCAGATTTGAATTCCTGGCTTCTTCTACCGGATAATAATTATTATCAATAATTCGATTAAGGTTTTTAGTGGCCTCGTAGGTTACTTCGTATAATTTATCGTGATTGAATTTTCCATCTATCACAAATCTTGGTAATGCTAAAGAAGCCAGGTTACAAACAGCCACTTCATCCGGTGAAGTATACTCAATGATTTCTGTACAAAGATTGGAGCTTTTAATAGTGCCCAGGTTTTGCTGGTTACTTTTTCCATTTGCTGCATCCTTATACAATAAATAAGGTGTTCCGGTTTCAATCTGGGCTTCCAGTATGGCAAACCATAATTCCTGTGCCTTGATGGTTTTACGGGCTTTCCCTTCTTTTTCGTAACGGGTATATAATTTTTCAAATTCATCACCCCAGCACTCGTGTAAACCCGGGGCTTCATTTGGACAGAATAAACTCCATTCACCATCTGCTTCTACGCGTTTCATAAACAGATCTGGAATCCACAAAGCATAGAAAAGATCGCGGGCACGCATTTCTTCTTTACCATGGTTTTTACGCAGGTCAAGAAATGCAAACACATCGGCATGCCAGGGTTCAAGATAGATGGCAAATGCACCTTTTCTTTTTCCACCACCCTGGTCAACATAACGGGCCGTATCATTAAATACTTTCAGCATGGGAATGATACCATTACTGGTTCCGTTGGTTCCGCCAATATAACTGCCTGTTGCGCGAATACCATGAATAGCCAAGCCGATACCGCCGGCACTCTGGGATATTTTGGCTGTTTGTTTTAGTGTATCATAAATTCCATCAATACTATCATCTTTCATGGTAAGCAGGAAGCAACTACTCATTTGTGGTTTCGGTGTACCGGCATTGAATAATGTAGGTGTTGCATGCGTAAACCATCTTTCACTCATCAGGTGATAGGTTTTGATCGCACTTTCAATATCCTCTTTGTGAATACCAATGGCTACACGCATATACATATGCTGTGGGCGTTCTGCTACTTTGCCATCTATTTTTAAGAGGTAAGATTTTTCGAGTGTTTTAAATCCAAAATAATCAAAGCCATAATCCCTGTCGTAAATAATAGTACTATCCAGCAATTCCGCATTATCCGTGATAATCTGGTATACATCATCGGCTATCAAGGGCAGGAATTTCCCGCTTCTTTCATCCTGACATTCGTAAAGCAATTTTGAAGTTGCAGAAAAACTCTTGATCGTATTTTTATGCAGGTTACTCACAGCTATCCTGCTGGCCAATAAAGCATAATCCGGATGTTTTACCGTAAGGGCAGCCGCTGTTTCAGCGGCCAGGTTATCCAGTTCGGTGGTAGGTACCCCATCATATAAACCTTCAATTACTTTTTTAGCAACATCCACTGCATTTACAAAACGTCTGTCCAGGCCATAACATAATTTTTCAATCCGTGCAGTAATCTTATCAAATTTTACACTTTCGCTTTTCCCGTTTCTTTTAACTACGTACATATCTCTTATCTATTAAATGTGATTGTATTCTTTTTAAGCTGGTATTTTTAAAAATCTTCTTCGAGAGAAAAAGTCTGTGCATCCCGATTTCCGCCCATCACACCTGCTTTCTGGTAATCCCCAACTCTTTTCTCAAAGAAATTGGTTTTACCTTCCAGGGAAATCATTTCCATAAAATCGAAGGGGTTGGTAGCCTGGAACATTTTCGGGTAACCCAGTTCACCTAACCATCTGTCTGCCACAAATTCAATGTATTGCTGCATCAGTTTGGCGTTCATTCCTATCAATGCCACGGGCAAAGCTTCGGTAATGAATTCTTTCTCTATGGCTACCGCATCGCTGATAATACTATAAACTTGTTCCTGTGATAATTTATTGTTTAACATGCCATATAATAAACAGGCAAATTCACAATGCAGCCCTTCATCCCGGCTTATCAGTTCATTGCTGAAGGTTAATCCAGGCATCAGACCCCGCTTTTTCAACCAGAAAATGGAGCAGAAACTGCCACTGAAAAAGATCCCTTCCACAGCTGCAAAAGCTACCAGGCGCTCGGCAAAACTGCCATTCTGAATCCAGCGTAAAGCCCAGTCCGCTTTTTTCTTTACGGCATCAATGGTATCAATGGCATGAAATAGTCGGTGTTTTTCGTTGGGGTCTTTAATATAGGTATCTATCAATAAGGCATAGGTCTCTGAATGGATATTCTCCATCATAATCTGGAAACCATAAAAACAACGGGCTTCCGGCAACTGAACCTCACTCATAAAATTTACCGCCAGGTTTTCATTTACGATACCATCACTGGCAGCAAAAAAAGCAAGTACATGTGAAATAAAATGACGCTCCCCATCATTCATAGCTGCCCAGTCTTTTCCATCACTACCCAAATCAATTTCCTCGGCAGTCCAGAAACTGGCTTCATGCTTTTTATACAATTCCCAAACTTTCGGGTAATTAATAGGCAGGATCACGAAACGATCTTTGTTTTCTCTCAGCAATAGTTCATTCTCATTGGGCATTATACAAAATTGAGCGGTGACAAATTTTCCCGGATAATTGAGAGGTGCTGATTACAACAGGAATGAATTCCATGGAAGTACTCAGTTCACCGCTTTTCACCCGAAAGCATCTAACAGTTGATTTATGGCAGGTCTTCTGACTCGTTCTATCTTTTAAATACCTTCCCGTTTAGACAGCTTTCACTATTATCTAAACAGTGGCAGAAGATTTAAAATTTGGAAATAATGATTGCAAATGCTCATTACCACCAAGAACTTACAGCTGCGGGGACAGTCCCGAAATTTCATCGGATTCCCTTTTAATACGGCCATATCTTGCAAAACATCACCGTAACCATAAATGCCGTACAAGAATACTATACTATATTAATTTTTGATGAAGGAATTATTAACCTTCTGTTGAAAAGAAGTTGGAAACCCATCAGGCCTTGAATTTGACAGGTTTGGAGGGTATGGAGGAATGTTTTTTCTACCGCTTGGGGAGAAATTTATCCGCAGTATCGGTATTTTATTGTATCAAAACGGGAAGCAAAATTTTCTGCCAGATGGCATAGCCTTTTGCATTCATATGCAGACTATCGGCCAGAAATATTTCCGGGTTAACGCGTCCATCCGGAAGCAGCATGGCATTATGCACATTTACATAAATTGTTTGGGGCTTTTTTTGTAAGAACTCAATGATCAATTGATTGGTCTTCAAGAAAAGAGGCTCCAGTCTCCATCTGCTTGGACTCGGCTTAATCGAAATAAATACAAAAGGCACATTATTTTGATGAATACGGATAGAATCAAACAACTGCTGAAATCTTTGCAAAACAATTTCTGGCGTAATCGTATCAGAGGAAGCAAGATCATTTTCACCACAATACATAACGATCTGCCGGGGCATATAAGGATAAATAATATCGCTGGCATATCTAACTACATCCGGTAAAGAAGAACCACCAAAACCCCTGTTAATGATAGGAAAACCTGGAAAATAATTTTGGATATCGGTCCATTTTGTAAATGAGGAACTACCTACGAACAATATTGATTGTTTTGGAGGCAGTTGCTGGTGGTCTTTCATCTTAAACGCCTCAATCTCTTTCCAAAATGGCGGTTGCTCTGGATGGGTTGTGCAAGAAAATGCAGTTACGGAAACCAAAACAAGTAAGCGCAACTTTGCCGGTAATTTCATACTGCAAGGTACACAGCCCCCCTATTCATTAAAAAATTATTAAAATACTTTACGGTAAGCTAACAATTGAAGCCCAACTTGTTTATTTTTAAGCTAACATTTGTTAGCATTTAGGATTTCTTCCCTATTTTTGAAACTGAACCGCATCCCGCTAAAATGACACCTGAAAATCTATTTGAAGACAAGATCGCCAAAGAGATCAAAATTGAGCCAAGAGATTGGATGCCTGAAAAATACCGCCAAACACTGATCAGGCAGATCAGTCAGCATGCGCACAGCGAAATTGTGGGCATGTTACCCGAAGGGAACTGGATTACGCGCGCGCCCAGTCTGCGTAGAAAAGTAATTCTTTTGGCGAAAGTGCAGGATGAAGCCGGTCATGGTCTTTATTTATATTCAGCCGCAGAAACACTGGGTATCAGCAGAGATGAGATGTATGATCAATTGCATAGCGGGAAAGCAAAATATTCATCCATCTTTAATTACCCCACACTCAGTTGGGCTGATATTGGTGCGATTGGATGGTTGGTAGATGGAGCGGCTATTATGAACCAGGTTCCACTTTGCAGAAGCAGTTTCGGTCCTTATGCCCGCGCCATGGTAAGAATTTGTAAAGAAGAAAGTTTTCACCAACGGCAGGGTTTTGAAATATTATTAACCCTTTGCAGGGGAACGGAAGCACAACGCAAAATGGCACAGGATGCCATTAACCGATGGTGGTGGCCCAGCATTATGATGTTTGGACCGAAAGATGATGAGAGTCCGAATACCATCCAAAGTATGCGTTGGAAAATCAAACGTTTCTCTAATGATGAGCTACGTCAGAAATTTGTAGATGTATGTGCTGAACAGATCAAAACTCTTGGCTTAACCATTCCGGATGAAAATCTGAAATGGAACGAAGCCACACAACACTATGATTTTGGTGCGATTGACTGGAACGAATTCTGGCAGGTGGTACAAGGCAACGGACCTTGTAATAAAGAAAGATTACAAGCAAGAAAAAAAGCCTGGGAAGCGGGTGCCTGGGTAAGAGAAGCCGCCAATGCTTATGCAGAAAAAAGAAAAGCAAGAGAGAGTACACAGGCTGCATAAAATTATTTATAAAAATCCTTTGTATGAGTGATTCAGAAAAAGCAGGCGCCACGCAAGCAAATGGAGCCTGGCCCTTATGGGAAATATTTATCCGAAGCCGCCAGGGATTAGATCACAAACATGTGGGCAGTCTGCATGCGGCCGATGCACAAATGGCCATTGAAAATGCACGTGATGTATATACCCGAAGAATGGAGGGTATCAGTATCTGGGTGGTAGAGAGTAAATATATACATGCCAGCAACCCAACCGAAGCAGGCGCCCTTTATGATCCGGCGGATGATAAAGCATACCGGCATCCCACTTTTTATCAATTGCCGGAAGAATTAAAACATATGTAAGCAGGTTGTCGCCAGGTTGTCCAAATAAACGAGTGAGCGAATACCTATAAAACATTTACCCAATCATCCATGTCAAAAGCATTCGTATCTTATCTCCTTTCATTGGCCGACAATACATTGATATTGGGCCATCGTAATAGTGAATGGTGTGGTCACGGACCGATATTGGAGCAGGATATCGCTATCACGAATATGGCATTGGATTGTATTGGACAGGCAAGAAATTTTTACCAGTATGCAGCACAGCTTATGGGTAATCATACAACCGAAGACTCATTGGCTTATCTGCGGGATGTAACAGAATTTACCAATTGTTTATTGGTTGAATTACCGAATGGAGATTGGGCGAAGACAGTTTTACGCCATTTTTTATTCAGCACATTTCAATACTATGTTTACCAACAGCTTAAAAATTCTAATGATACTTTATTGGCTGCCATCGCAGAAAAAGGATTCAAAGAAATCACCTATCATGTTCGATGGAGCAGTGAATGGGTGATTCGTTTAGGAGATGGTACCGAAGAAAGTAAAGACAGGGTTTTACAGGCATTGGATGCTGTATGGAGTTATACGGGTGAATTATTTCAGCCGGCAGATTTTGAGCTTCAGGCGCAGCAGGAAGGTTGGGGTGCTGATCTGTTACTGGTAAAAAGAAACTGGGATGAAAAAATAAAAGCTGTTTTTGAAGAAGCCACCCTTCCCATGCCGCCCACTGCCTGGATGCATGCAGGTGGCAAGCAGGGAAAACACACGGAACACCTGGGATTTATTCTGGCAGAAATGCAATTTCTGCAAAGAGCTTATCCAAACTCGGAATGGTAATTCTTTTTTGAAATAAAAAAATGGATAGTAGTAAACTGCCTGTTATATTGAGTGATGTTCCTGACCCATTGCATAAAAAAGTCAGAGAAATTCTTGCAACCGTATCTGATCCGGAAATACCTGTTTTATCCGTTATCGATTTGGGTATTATCCGGGATATTTCCATCAGCCAGGAAAATGAAAGTAATAGCCCTGAAATTACCCTGCAAATTACGCCTACCTATACCGGTTGCCCTGCCATCGATACGATAAAAATTTCTATCCGCATGGCATTACTGGAAGCTGGTTTTAAAAAGATCAATATCATCGAAATTTTATCGCCTGCATGGACAACCGACTGGATCACTGAAAAAGGAAAAGAAAACCTAAAAGCCTATGGCATTGCACCACCTCAATACCAGCAATCGGTTTGTTCACCTGATTCCTTTCAGAAAGAAGAAGCGATTCAATGCCCATTATGTAATTCATATCATACAAGATTGGTATCGCAATTTGGCAGTACTGCCTGTAAAGCACTTTATCAGTGCAATGATTGTAAAGAACCTTTTGATTATTTTAAATGTCATTAAACACTTTCATCAAAACCTCATCTCTATTCATAAAAAAAGGTCCGCAGTAAATAGCTGCAGACCCTTTTCAAAGTAAATTACCCCCACCAGAGGTGGGGGTTTTATTATGAATACAACCCCCTACGGGGGTATATTAGAACAATAGATCTTGTGTACCGTCTTCTTTACGATCCTCTCCTTCCTGATACTTCA
>CAIYKV010000114.1 GCA_903926855.1 uncultured Bacteroidota bacterium
CAAGGGGTAAATGATGTAATGAGTATGGATGTTTACCACGCCGGCAAAGCGATTCGTTACAGCAAAGAGTTTGAAGAGCAGGGTATCAATGTGAACTTTGTAGAAAATGAACATAATAGAATCATAGTACGAACCTATGAACGGGGAGTTGAAGAGGAAACTTTTAGCTGTGGTACCGGCGTTACTGCCTCAGCACTCATATTTGCGCATAATGAAAAAGGGTTTAACCGCGTAGAAGTTCAAACAAAAGGGGGTAATCTGGCAGTTGAATTTGACAAAACCGGCGACCAAAGTTTTGAAAATATCTGGTTATGCGGACCGGCAGTATTTGTATATAGCGGACAAATTTCAATATAAAACTATCACCGGCCATCAATTAAATGTAAAGCATGATTCAATACTTCAAAAATATACATGGTCAGACGGTAGAAATTGATAAGCCGGATATGGGTGTATGGGTAAATCTGGTTCCTCCCTTTAAAGATGAGGAATTCATTGAACTGGGGCAAGAGCTGGGCATTCCTGTTGCTTTTCTCCGCGATTCCCTGGATATTGATGAACGCCCAAGGTATGAAACAGAGGATAATGTAAAATTTGTGGTCATCAAAACGCCTACAGAAAACAATTCTTTTAATGATAGTGATGCATTTTATATTACCATCCCCATCTGTATTATATTGACACATACCCAGATTGTTACTGTGAACTCATTCGACAATGGTGCGATCAAAAAATTCCTCAACACTTTTCAGAAAAGGCATCCCGATAAAAAAAACATGATGATTCTCAAAGTTTTTGAGAAAGTAGTGCAGAATTTTATGGAGTTCCTAAAGGAAATCAATCACAAGCGGAACCAGTTTGAGAATAGTTTATACGAAAAAAACAATAATGAAGACTTATTGAACCTGATGCGGATACAAAAAAGCCTGGTTTATTTTGTAACCGCATTAAGAAGTAATGAAATGCTGATGATGAAACTGGAAAGAACCAATTTTCTGGGATTGAATGAAGAAGAAAGACAATACCTGAGTGATCTGATTATAGATACCAGCCAGGCTTTGGAAATGGCTAATATTTATACCAATATATTAACCAGCACACTGGATGCGTTTGCAAGTATTATCAGTAATAATATGAATACTGTGCTGAGAAGATTAACTTCGATCATTATCATTATTTCTCTTCCTGCACTGGTGGCTGCTATTTATGGTATGAATGTAGAACTGCCTTTTATGCATTCTCCGCATACGTTTTATATTCCGATACTTTGTGCCCTGGTGGTTTCGATATTTCTAAGTTGGTATTTCATGAAGAAAAAATGAATTTGATATGGCACTTTTCAACATTAGGGTATATGGAGTTTTGCTGGATGCAAAGAAAAGGCTTTTAGTAAGTGATGAGTTTATTCGAGGGAATTATTACACCAAATTACCCGGAGGCGGGTTGGAAATTGGAGAAGGAACCAGGGATTGTTTGAAAAGAGAATTTATGGAAGAAACCGGTCTCGAAGTGCAGGTAGGTGACCACCTCTACACAACCGATTTTTTTCAGATTTCTGCATTCAATAATAAAGACCAGATTATTTCTATCTACTATTTTGTAACCACCCCTGACCCTATTTTACTGCCCGTAAAAAACAAACCTTTCGATTTTTCTCCCAATCAAATAGCCGATCCAAATGGAGAATCTGAAGTATTCCGCTGGATTGAATGGTCTGAAATCAGCGCCAATCAAATGTCATTACCCATTGATAAAGTAGTTATGAACCTGATTAAACAGCGAGCGGGGTTTGGTGGGATGCGGAATCATGGGTCTTTATAATTTGAAAATTAGGCAATTTGAAAATTTGAAAATGGATGTAGTAATTTGAAAACGATTTGATTTATGCCAATTACTGATGGTGAAAATGGCTAAATTATATTTTTGAAAGGGTTCCAAAACGCAGAGCCCTCATTTTCAAATTTTCAAATTAGCACATTTTCAAATTGCATTATTCATTCCCCTTCCCCATTGCCGACAGTTTCATTTGATGGGCGGTTTCGTGACCTACGTATTTTTCGATTCTTTTTTCGATGAAGTAGATCAGAGGGGTTAGAACGATGGCCATGGTTGACTTGTAACAATAGTTGACGATACAAATGGCGAGAACCAGTTGCCAACTCCAGCCATTACCTATTTTGAAGGCAATAAACAATACAACAAAGCTATCTACTAATTGAGAAACCAGGGTAGAACCGGTAGCCCTTAGCCAAACCCATTTATCGCCGGTCATTTTTTTGATGCGGTGAAAGACAGTTACATCCACTATCTGGCTAATCAGGAAGGCAGAAAGGCTACCCAGAATGATCCACATTCCTTGACCAAATATTCCTTCAAAAGCATCCTGCATATTGGGGATGCCTGAACTTTGTTTAGAGCCGATCCAGAAATCAGCGGGGGCAATTTTCATGGCAACATAAAACATGAGAAAGGCGTAAGAGATCAGGGCAATGGCGATATAGCTGATTCTTCTAACCGCTTTTGGTCCATAATATTCGTTGACTACATCCGTAATAATAAATTCAAGTGGCCATAATAATACCCCGCAGGTAAGGTTGAAAGACAATCCCGACTGGCCGAATATGGTGAAATTGGCGGGATGAATGCCAATGAATTTCTCAAGTGAAAATATTTTACCCCCAATACATTCCGCAATCAGGGCATTCGCCACAAAAAAAGCTGTAATGGAAATAAACAGCTTGGTGGGTTTGTCTTTTAATATTTGATGAATCATGCAGGTTGTATAAAATAAATAAATATTTGTACCAAGAGAATCAGGAAATTAGTGATCGAGAGCCATGCTGACAAACCCCTTCCTTTTTTTTGAGTTAACAAAATACTGAACCAGATGTTCGCAGAAAGGTTCAATATAGGCGCCAATAACCAGCCCATGATAATTAACAAACTTTTTATATCCTGGTTCCCCATGCTAAGATGACCTCTTTGCATCAGTAAACAAACCAAAAACAGTAGATTACAGAGGAATGCCAGCTTGTACAAAAATAAAAGCCCCTTCATAAAAAATTTCGTTCAAAATACCATTAATTTGCTGCACTTAACAAATATCTGATGAAAAAAGCTGACTGGAAAAAAGGGTTGCCACACTTGATAGCTGTGGTTGTTTTCGTGATTGTGGCTGTACTGTACTGCAAGCCCACCCTGGAAGGCAAGGTTTTGCAGCAACAGGATGTTACTCTTTGGAAGGGAATGGCACAGAATTCTTTTGAGTACCAAAAAAAACATGATCATTTTCCGCTATGGTCAAACGGTATTTTCAGCGGTATGCCCGCTTTCCAGATTACCAGTATTGATAATAATCCAATTTCTATCGGTTACCTGAATAATGTATTCACGCTGAATTTGCCTAAGCCCATCAGTTTTTTCTTTCTGGCCTGCGTTTGTTTTTATTTTCTCAGCCAGGTTCTAAAAGTAAACCCTTATATAGGCATATTCGGCGCATTATCTTATGCCTATGCCACTTATAATCCCATTATTATATCAGCAGGTCACGATACGAAAATGCAGGCCATTGCCTACCTGCCTGCTTTTATTGCTTCACTACTGATATTATATGATAAGAGATACTTATGGGGAGCTACTTTAACAGCCATTTTTACTACTTTACTAATCGCAGCCAATCACCTGCAAATCACCTACTATGCATTCCTGATCGCAGCTATCATGAGCATTGGTTTTGGTATACAGTGGATCAAAGAAAAAGATTATAAACGCTTGTTTATAAGTGCAGGCATAGCCATTGGTGCCGGCTTATTGGGTATTTTAGTGAATGCTGTATTACTATTCACTACTTATGAATATTCGAAAGAAACGATCCGAGGTGGTAGTCAATTGGGTGATGAAAAAGCGAATGTTACCAAAACAGGATTAAGCAAGGATTATGCTTTAAGTTATAGCATGTATAAAACTGAGCCCCTGGTTATGATGTTTCCCAGGGCTTATGGAGGAAGCAGCTTTAATTTGGAAGTCCCAGAAGATAAATCTAAAGCCATTGAAGCTTTACAACAGATGCCCCAACAACTTGGGCAACAGATACAGGAACAGCGCGAACTACAATTTTACTGGGGAGGGATAGACGGGGTTGGAACAGCCGGTCCTCCTTATGTTGGTGCGATTATATGTTTTCTGGCATTATTAGGATTTGTTTTATTAGATGGGAAACATAAATGGTGGATATTGACTGCCTGTGTAATTACCATCCTGATGAGTTGGGGAAAATATTTTGATGGTTTTAATGGCTTACTACTAAAAGTATTGCCAATGTATGATAAGTTCAGGGCTCCCAGTATGATTTTAGTAGTACCTACTTTTTTATTAGGTGTCATGGCCATTCTTTCTCTTGACAAAATTATCACTGAGCAAAACAGGGAATTGCTTTTCGCGAAATATAAAAAAGGGTTGCTAATTGTTGCAGGAGTATTTGCGGTAGCCTTGATTATTTATTTCAGTGCCGATTTTTTAACAGACAATGATCGTTTTCTTTTAAAAAATGTAAGCAGTATCCAGGACGCTCAGCAAAAAACGATGATCGAGCAACCAGTCAGGGCATTTATCAATGGCATGAAAGAAGACAGGCAGGGATTATTTATGGGTGATATTCTTCGAACCTTCCTATTTATTCTGGTTGCAGGAGCTTCCATATTATTATACATAAGAAAGAAAATAAACGGGGTAATGGTGATTGCGATAACCGGCGTATTTTCTTTTCTGGATATCATCACCATTGACACCAAATACCTGAACGCAGATCATTTTCAGGATGCATCGGAGTATGATAATAATTTTAAACCCACTGCGATTGATGAAATGATATCTAAAGATACCAGCACATATAGGATACTGGATCTTTCACAAGGCGTTTCGGCCGCTTTTAATGGAGGCCCACTCTCCTCTTATTTTCATAAATCCATTGGCGGATACCATCCAGCCAAACTGAGTATTTACCAGGATCTGATCGAAAAACAATTGGTAAACTTTCCTAATTGCATGCCTGTGCTTGATATGCTGAATACCAAGTATGTAATTACTCCACCACAACAAAATAATCCCAATCCTTCGGTTCAGCAGAACCCGGGAGCATTAGGCCCCTGCTGGTTTGTAAAAGGGATAAATTATAAAAAGGGCCCTGCAGAAATCATGAAAGCCTTAACTACACTGAATACAAAAGATTCTGCTTTATTGGATGAACAGTATAAACAAACCGTATCAGCCAGCCCTGTTTCAGATAGCAGCGCCTATATTAAACTTGTGTACAATGATAATGATATCATAGAATATACTTCCAACTCAAAAAATGCTGAATTTGCTGTATTTAGTGAAGTGTACTATAAAGATGGATGGATCGCTACAATTGATGGAAAAGAATCACCCATCATTCGCACAAACTATGTTTTGCGTGGCCTATCTATTCCTGCAGGAAAACATAGGATTGTATTTGAGTTTAAACCAGCTTCTTACTACAATAGTAATAAAGCATCTGTTGGTGCTTCGGCATTGATCTGGATTTTGTTATTGGGTGCAATCGTATCCAGTATCAGGAAACCTAAAGAACTTGCTTAAAATGGCCGCTCCATCTGTTCTGGGTCTTATATCCCACAAGGTATTTCCAGCACAGATGGGTGGACAGAAATGTATTGCCGGTTTTTATGCGCACCTGAGCAAAAGGGTTCCCGTTATTTTAGCCGCTTCACGTGAAAACAAGGATTCTTCAGAAAATCCTTATCCGGTTCTTCCTTTTTTGTATAACCACTGGTGGGGGTTTATGAACCTGTTTCGTTTATACCGCCTCCATAAACTCATCAGGGAAAAAAAGATTACGGTACTGATTGTTGAACTCTCCTATTTTGGCTGGCTGGGCTTATTACTGAGGCGAATTACCAAAGTTCCGGTCATTATTCATTCCCATAATATTGAAAGTCTGCGATTCAAGGATTTGCAAAAAAGCTGGTGGCGTCTATATGAGTTGTATGAAAAAAGAATACATAGAAAAGCAAACCATTCTTTTTTTATTACAGAAGAAGACCGGAACTGGGCCATTAGTCATTGGCAACTACCTCCTTCTACATGTAGCGTTATCACCTATGGAACAGAGCTGACAGAACCCGCGAAATTTGAAGAAAAGCAATCTTATCGGAACCAGTTATTAGCTGAATACTCATTGGAAGCCTCAACCCGTCTTTTCTATTTCAATGGTTCCTTAGATTATCTTCCCAATACGGATGCATTGCGTATTATCCTTAACGAACTGATTCCTTTACTTCATTCTGTTGATTTCCGTTTCCGGATCTTTGTTTCAGGCGCAAACCTGAGTGACCAATGGAAACAGGCATTGGCGGGCTATCCGGAAATAATTTATATTGGATTTTCCAGTAACCCTAAGAAATTCTATATAGGGGCCGATTGTTTTATAAACCCTGTAACATTGGGCGCAGGTATCAAGACCAAGCTGGTAGAAGCACTAGCATATAATCAGGCTTCTATTTCTACCAAAGCAGGTGCCAAAGGGATTGACGCAAACATGATTGGCGGGCGATTGTTTCTGGTTGATGATTATGATTGGTATCGTTTTGCTGCGGCCATGGTAAAAATGGATCTGAGTAAAATCGGTAATACCTCAGCTGATTTTTACAAAGAATTCAATTGGGACAATATCATCCAAAAAGCACTTATATCTTTGCAATCTTATGTCTAACGCTTTACAAATATCTGTTGTTATATGTACTTATAACAGAGCAGCCTATATACAGGAAGCTATGGAAAGTTTGTATCAGCAAAGTTTATCGAGAGAATTATTTGAAGTGATTGTCGTAAATAATAATTCAACAGATCATACCCAAACCATTTGCCTGGAATTTATACAGTCTCACCCAGATGCCAATTTCTATTATTATAATGAACTTCGCCAGGGTGCTTCGTATGCAAGAAATTCAGGAGCTGCTTATGCCCAGTCTCCCTTATTATGTTTTATGGATGATGATGCCATTGCAGAAAAAGAATACCTGAAAAGAATCATCGATTTTTTTGCCCAATACCCGGATGCAGGTGGTTTGGGAGGCCGTATCATCCCTAAATATATTCCAGAAGAACCTAAATGGATGAGTCATTATGTATCATCCCTGGTAGGCCATTTCGATTACAGTCCAACCATCACCATTTTTAGTCCTAATAAATACCCACTCGAATCAAACATGATCATCCGAAAACTGGATTTTGATTCAATCAAAGGATTTAATACGGCATTGCCCGGGGTAGTTGGCAATTTGCGTATTGGTGGTGAAGGGAAAGACTTTTTTTTCAGGCTAAAAGCGTTGGGGCGTACAATTTATTATGATCCCTCCATACGGGTACAACATGTTGTAGAAACAGCTAAACTCACCAAAGAATATATGTATCGTGTTGCCAGTGGCATTGGCCGTGGTGAAAGGGTTAGAATGCTGAAAAAAGGAAAATATTTTTTTTATAAAAAAATCGCAGAATACATTTTCAAACTCGGGGCTTCTTTTATCCTGGGTATTAAATATAGTTTACAGGGCCATTCGTCCAAAGCGATGCCCGTGATTCAATTCAGAATAGATGCGTTAAAGGGGTTATTGAATCACTAGCCTATTCCCGTTATACCTTACTTATTTAAAGGTCAGTTATCCTGATGCCGAATGGTTTAAGCCAGCCATTCACTGTTTTCATTAATCCCGTAGATTTTTTAACCGGGCGGGAAAAAGCACAAGTCAACTGATTGAATTTTTCATACCCATTTTGAATCACTGTTTCCCGGTATGCTGTTAATAATGAAGTAATAACAGGCAATTCACTAAGCTGAAACCGGTTCTGGTGACGGGATAAAATAGTTGGCTCTGAAAACCGATAGCCACTGATATGCAGGAACAATAAAGGCCATACATCATTCACTGTAATGGTATTTTCCTGCAGGGATAATTTTCTTTCGTGGAGGTTCCAGTAAGCTACATTGGCACCCGGATGAGTAAATATGCCCGTTCTTGCAAACAATACAGGTGCCAGGTTTAACCATATCTGGTCAACACCCATTCCTTCGGCAAAATTATAATAGCATTCGGTTTGCATATGACTGGCCCACCATTTCAAAAAGTCCCTGGTTGTATCCGTATTGCGGAGTGCCATAAAGCCTGCATTATATACCCCTGACCTAAGCAGGTCCCTTTCATGAGGTAATAAAGTAGCATCCGGATAAGGTGTATTGAAATGAGGTGTTAGCAAAATATCATTTTCGTTCAATGCTTCTTCTATGGGTTTAAAACTATTTCTCACCCATATATCCGAATCCAGGTAAACTAAAATATCCGGGATATGCTTACTAAAGAGATATTGGGCCACAAAGGGCTTCATAGCGCAATTCAATTCAATCACGGTATAGCGTAATGACATATCTCCAAAATCGGGAATTCCCATCGTATCTACTTCAATGATTTCATGGGGAGTAAAATCCTCTAATCCAAATCGACCGTTTATTTTATCTACCAATCCAATAACTACCTGGTATCCTTCATTATACTGAACAAAAGAATCCAACATTGTTTTGCAATGGGCAAGATGATTGGCAGAACAAACGGTATAGAGTATTTTTTTCATCTATTTTTTTTCCGCAAGTATAATCGTGTTTAAATACATTTTATCTGATTTGGGCCAGATAGGTTCAAAAAGTAAAAATGCATAGTTTAACAGAGGAACCAGTACCTGCCGCACAATTTTTTTAAACAAAGGAATCCGGGATAATCCCCATACTTTATCGATCCATGAATAATTCAGGTAAACGATAAATAATTGGTGCAATGCCATCACAAAATGACCATTCTTATCAGTAATACGAACGATAAATCCATTTTTTTCGAGCATATCCTGCAACGCAAACCGCGTATAACGGGCATAGTCAACCGGTATTTCATGTTCTTCCCAGGCAAAAGGGCAGGTTACCAGTAGCTTACCCCCGGGTTTTATAATACGGCTAATCTCAGGTAATATTTCCTGTAGTGAAAATACATGCTCAAAAACTTCACTGCTGAAAACGGAATCGAAGCTGTTATCCGGAAAGGGGATGGTTTTACCATCATAGAAAACATCTATATTTTCATCTGCATGACTATGGCCCTCGCTGGCATAATCCAATCCTATATATTCAGAAACACCGGTAAACAAATCTTTATAGGGTTTTGCGCCACACCCAAAATCCAGTAAACGACCGCTTAATTGTGAACTGTAAAGGCTAATTTTGTTAAACAGCCCTTTACGGATAAAGTACATGGGATGCGAAACCGGCGGATGAAAGTCTTTTGGCACCATACAAATAGATACGCTGAAAATTATCCAAGCAAGATAAAGTGTTTTACAGCATGTTGAACCGATTGAAAGGAATTTTATACGAGCTGACTGGCAAAATAGCTGTTTTCGGCAGCCGGGGCAAACCGACTAAAAAAATATTGATTGTTAAGACCGATGAGATTGGAGATTATATGCTCTGGAGGGGCTTTCTGCAAGAATTGATTGGGGCAGATAGGTTCCGGGATTATGAAGTCCATTTTTGCGGAAACAGCAGTTGGAAAAGCCTTTTTGAAACATTTGACAAAGAGAAAGTAACTCAATCCATCTGGCTTGAGAAAATAAGGTTTAAGAAAGACCTGGCATACCGATATCAATTCCTGAAAACTATTTTCGCCAACCGATATGAGATTGTTATCAACCCTATTTATTCACGTAATAAACGGAATGATGATGCTATTGTAAAAGCTGCCCAGGCAAAGCATAGAATAGGAATGGTTGCCAATCCCGAAAGTGTTCGGTCTTATGAACTTGGCTATGACAAATATCTGTATACTGAGTTATTTGATTGCCCGGATAAACCATTATTTGAATTCATCCGCAACCGATTATTCACGGAATTTATTACTGGGAAAAAATCTTTGGTAGAAAATACACAGGTAGATAGTGCCCGGTTACCGGCATTACAGGAAGGACTACCCAAAGACTATTTTGTGGTATTCCCGGGCTCCCGAAGTAAAAGCAGAATTTGGCCTGCAGAATCCTTTTCAGAAGTTGCCGGCTATTTATATAAGCAATTTGGCTGGACAGCAATCCTATGTGGCGGTAAAGATGATACGCAGTATGCTTCTGCATTTGAAGCAGTATATTCATCACCCGTGATCAATATAACAGGGAAAACAGGGTTGCCTGCATTGCTTAGTATATTAAAAAATGCAAACTGTTTATTGTCGGTCGACACAGGCTCTGTACATTTGGCCGCAGCTGTTGGTTGTACAGTTTTTGGTATTTTCAATGGCTCGCAATATGGACGTTTTGCGCCTTATCCGGAATCGATTGCCCCTAATTTCCACCCGGTTTATCCGAAAGAAATAGAAACCGAACTTTCGAACCAGGAAATAGTAAAACTGAAATATGAGTTTGTCATCAGCATACCTTATGATTCTGTAAAACCGGATAACGTAATTGAAAAAATAAAAACACATTTTAACTTATAGATTCTATGGCAGTAAATCCGATACGTTTTATAAAGAAGCTGATAGGTACCAATCCGGTTAGTGCCGGATATCCTGCAGATTTTGAACCGTTTCATATAGAGATTATTGAAAAAGTTCGGCCTTTTACCATGACCAGCGCAGAAAGATTGTATGCATTGATAGAGGCGGTAAAATATGTGGTAAAAAATGATATTCCCGGAAGTATTGTTGAATGTGGTGTATGGAAAGGAGGCAGTATGATGGCTGTTGCGGAAACGCTAAGAAAACTGGGGGTTACAGACAGACAGCTTTTTTTATACGACACATTTGCAGGGATGACACCACCTACTGAAGAAGATAAAGCACATGATGAACAAACAGCTGCTGAACTATTGGTAAAAGACGCCAATAAGAAAGAGGAAAGTGTTGTTTGGGCTTATTCAACCATTGAAGAAGTAAAAGAAAATATCAGTCGGGTGGATTATCCAAGAAACAATATCCACTTTATTGAAGGAGATATCCTGCAAACAGTGCCAGGAGCCGACCCTGGGGCAATTGCCTTGTTAAGATTGGATACGGACTGGTATGAATCAACCAAACACGAAATGGAACATTTGTATCCCAAACTTAACCAATCGGGTGTTTTGATTATAGATGATTATGGGTTCTGGAAAGGTTCCAGGAAAGCAGTAGATGAATACCTGGAAGCGCACCAGATCAAAATTTTACTTAACAGGATAGATGATACAGGCCGTGCAGCTATTAAACCGTAATGCCTTACATATTTTCCAGTCCCATTTTTTTCTTCAATTGAAATAGAGCTTTACCGGGCCCGGTTTGCAAAAGAAAGAACAATACTTTAAGTCGGAATTGCCAGATTTCCATCTTCCATGAAAATCCAAAATAAGAAGTATATACTTTTTTAGTTTCGGCCAGCGATTTCAGGTAATTGGCAGTACTTACGCCTGTATCATCAAATACAGCGATCAATTTATTCAGATAGGCATACGGTTCATCTTTTATCCGGCACATCAGATCGTAGTCCATCGCAATCCGATAGGCGCTATTAAAGCCTCCCACCCTTTCATATACCTGTTTTTTCACAAACCAGGTTGGATGTGACACACTACGCATACCCCGATATAGTTTATTTGGCTCAAACGCTTTTCCAATAATCACTTCGCTACCGGCTCTTATCATCCGCATATTTCCGCTGATCCATTGCTTTTGCGGGTTCTTTTCAAAGAAATCAGCCACAGTTGCCAAAACATCATTTTCCGCATAGCAATCCCCTGCATGCAGTAAATGAATCAGTTCAAATGAAGCGAGGCGGATTCCTTTATTGAAAGCATCTGATATACCCTTATCCGGTTCATTCATCCATTTGCGATAAGCAGGTTGTGGCGCATTGACCAACCATTCTTTGATCTCATCGGTTGAAGAGCCATTAATGATATAATGTTCATCTGGTAAATGAGACTGCCGGTCAACCGATTCACAGGTTTTTTGCAAATCAGCGAGATTATTAAAACAGATGGATATAACAGATATTCTTACCATGCAGTCTGTAATTTACTGATCAATCACAATCTGGCAAGTTTTCC
>CAIYKV010000115.1 GCA_903926855.1 uncultured Bacteroidota bacterium
CACTTATATCCTGGAAAATATCAACTGGATATAAAACAGGGAAATGGTTTATTTACCGTTGATTTATTTTTACAAGCATAATTGAAATCTATGGAGCTAAAATGTATTGCTATTGATGATGAACCATTTGCACTGGAATTGATCAGGCAATATATTAGTCGTATCCCTGAATTAAAACTCTTGCAAACATTTGATGATGCCATCAGTGGTGGTGAGTTCTTGCGCGAAAATAAAATTGATCTTTTATTTATTGATATTAATATGCCGGATATTACGGGAATAGAATTGGTGCGTTCCCTGAAAGACAAACCCAAAACCATCTTTACTACAGCTTACAAAAAATTTGCCTTTGAGGGCTTTGAACTGGAAGCAATTGACTACCTCCTAAAACCCATTTCTTTTGAACGATTTGTAAAAGCTGTACAAAGAGCCATTTCCTTTCAGGAATTACAATATCCCCAAAAAAATGAAGAAGAACAAAGCGGCTATTTCTTTGTGAGGTCAGAATATAAAATGATTAAGATAGAATTTGAAAATATACTCTTCATTGAAGGATTAGAAGATTATATCAAAATTCATCTTAGCAATGACAAGCCGGTTCTGACATTGATGACTTTAAAAAGTGTGCTTGAAAAATTACCAGAAAAAGATTTTAAGAGAATTCATCGCAGTTATATCATCCCGGTAGCTAAAATAAAATCCATCCTCAATCGAAAAGTTACCCTTACCAATTTATTGGAATTACCTATCAGTGATTCCTATGCTTCTTTTATTACGGACTGGATGCTAAAAAGACGTTAACATTCTTTACAAATTTGGCCGCTCCTTTTCTGAATAATTTTATTCTTCTATTGGGACATCAGTAACATTTTCTTATCAAACAGTCTTCCTCTTTGTTCTTCATATACCATCTAATTAATGATACAAGTATTGCTTTGAAACAAATACTTCTATATACCGACACATTATGCCTGTTAGTCGACAGACGTAAAAATTCAGGCAACAACTAAAAAAGAGTTGGTATCATTCTTAAGATCATGTATTGTTTTTTGCAAGTCGTGAGTAAAGTCAGTAGTGAAGGGATACCACTACTGACAGCTCACGGCTGATTGAGATGGCATTTCGAGTATATCTAATCAATATAAAAGAAACCTGGAAAATATTTTCGACACTTAAGGAACATAGGAATAGTATTCATTTGAGCGATGCCCCCCGGGCTCAAAGCTATCTACTATGTTCCCTATGTGTTTAACACACAACCATTGAGCCATACAACTAGCAAACAATGTGTTGCACAGAACGAAAGAAAGCTACCAAATCATGCGTTCGCCAAAGCCCTGTCTAAATGAACATAACCTCCATCTACATGTAGGATCTGTCCGGTAGTATGGCTTGATCGATCTGATAATAAAAAAGCAACCGCATTCGCAATTTCCTCACTGGTGGTCATGCGGTTTTCAAGAGGTATTTTGGAATTGATTTCCTGTAATTTTCTTTCCGGCTCTGCCAGTGTTTGTATCCAGGTAGCATAAGCTGGTGTAAAACATTCAGCCACTACAATAGCGTTTACCCGGATTCCGTATTTTAAAAGTTCAACAGCCCATTCCCGGGTTAAGGCATTTCTGCCACCATTCGCTGCTGCATAAGCAGAAGTATTCCCCTGACCGGTCTCCGCCGTTTTGGAGGTAATATTCAGAATAGCACCCTTTGATTGAATCAGTGCAGGCAAAGCAAAATGAGCCATCAGGTAATAGTGAACCAGATTTTTATGCAGACTACCCATGAATTTTTCATAATTCCCTTTCTCAAGTCCCACCCCATCATTCACCCCCGCATTATTGACAAGCCCATCAATGCGACCAAATTTTTCAATTACTGCCTTCACCGCCTGTTCCGAGCTAGCAGGATCAGACAATTCAGCCACCACCTGACAGGCTTTTCCCCCGGCTGATTCAATATCATTTACCAACTGCAGGTTATCTACAGCATTTCTTCCCACTATAACCGGTATCGACCCTTCTTTAGCCAATACCCTGACAATCCCTTCCCCTATCCCTTTCGCGCCGCCGGTTACGATGATAACTTTATTACTTAGATGCAAATCCATGGAAAAGCAATTAATAATTAATAATTAATAATTAGTAGGGCAGCTGTCTGGTTTTGGCTGCTTACTAAATACAATGTTTATAGCGCCTCACTAAGTTCATTTTTTTATAGGCAATCCTGATAATTTACAATTATTAATTGTTAATTATTAACGTGTTGTACTATTTAACTATTTATTATCTGACTTATTTTTAAAAATAAAAAATAGCAATCTAGAGTGCCAGATAAATAATTACTAATCAGTCCCTGTGGACGGGCCTCTATTGGTTCGATGCCGGGCGAATGGCCACGGCAAAAAAAATGATGCGAAGCACATTTTTTTAGAAGCAATAGCAGCCCGGTAACAGGGACGGGGCCCAGCGGCCGTGAGCGAAACGAGGTTACGAATAATAGTATGACTGAATTTTAATAGCACAACACGTTAATAATTAATTACTAATTGCTTCGCAATCCCTAATCCCTCAATTCCCAATTCTACGATATCGCCAGGCTGCAGGTATACCTGTGGGTTCATACCCATGCCTACGCCAGCGGGTGTTCCGGTAGATATAATATCTCCGGGCAATAAGGTCATGAATTGGCTGATATAGGAAACCAGGAAAGGAACAGAAAAAATCAGGTCATCCGTATTTCCATCCTGCATCATTTTGCCATTAACAGATAGCCATAAACGAAGCGAGTGAACATCTGCAATCTCGTCTTTGGTTACCAGCCAGGGACCCAATGGGGCAAATGTATCACATCCCTTGCCTTTATCCCAGGTGCCACCTCTCTCCAATTGAAATGCCCGTTCGCTAACATCATTATGCAAACAATATCCTGCAACATAATCCATGGCCTCCTCAGCAGTTATATAACTGGTTCTTTTGCCAATCACTACCGCGAGTTCTACTTCCCAATCAGTTTTCACAGAGTTCCGTGGAATCATAATGGAATCGTTTGGACCCGTAATAGCCGTTGTTGCTTTCATAAACAGGATAGGCTCTGTTGGAACTGCAGCATTGGTTTCTTTTGCATGTTTGGCATAATTCAATCCTACACAGATAATTTTTGAAGGATTGGCAATCGGGCATCCCAAACGGGTTTCTGCTGCTACTTGAGGTAGCATTCCATCGTGTTGTGCAAGCATCCAGGCAAGATGGGGAATTCCGCCATTGGCAAAAAAATGTTCGTCATAGTCTTTGATAAACCCGGAAACATCAAAATGTATTCCATCAATACTTACCCCGGGTTTTTCTTTACCTGCTTCTCCAAAACGGATCAGTTTCATAATACAGTTTTATATAAAATTATCGCCTCAATTGATTTGCTTCGTATGCAATAGCCAACTTATATACTGCACCGGTTATTCGCTTAGCCTAAATATAGAATTCATCAATACCCATTTCTCTCCTTGTTTTGCAAATGGCAATGCCTGCTGAAATTGCCACATCAGGTTTTCCCATTCCTGTACTTTTTGATTGTTCTGATCAGCTTTTGCTTTGGCTTCAAAACTAAACTGTTCATTTACTTCCATAATCATAAACAGACGGTTACCTGCTCTGAATATCTCCATTTGCTCAATGCCGGATTGCATAATGCTTTCCAATATTTCAGGCCAAACTTTTGTATGCCATTCCTCATATGCCTGAATCAGGGATGGGTCATCTTTCAAATCTAATGCAAGACAATATTTTTGTAACATAATCCAGTGATTATAAAACCTACTTCTAAAAAAACCTCAACTAATATCCGCTTTTTTCATCAGGTCCTCTCGTTTTGAACCTGCATATAACTCATATTCCAGTAACCGGCAATCAATGGTTGCATTAAAAAACTCTATTCGTCTTGAGGGTTTCAGCCTGATTTTTTTTGCTAAGTCAAGGTTACCTGTAAATACGTACCCCGTATATCCTTTGCACCGGTTCTTTAAAAAATCACCCATTCGGGCATATGTGGCATTGAGTTCAATTTCATCTCCCAGCCTCTCTCCATATTCAGGATTGAACATGATAACACCCCCCGCAGCTTCCGGAATGGATGTTTTTTCAAAGTCGCATATCTCAAAATCGATCAAATGATCCACTTTAGCGGCTGCAGCATTGATTTTTGCGATACCAATTGCCTGTTCGCTCCTATCAGACGCGATAATTTTCCATCCCTGGATTTCTTTTACCTGTTCCTCAATCTTTAGTTTCTCGCTCTCATACATGTTCACTTCATATCCTATAATATGCATAAACGCATATGCTGTACGTAATAACCCGGGTACCCGGTTTGTAGCGATCAAAGCAGCTTCAATGGCCAGTGTACCTGATCCACACATCGGGTTAATAAAGGGTGAATTGCGGTTCCACTTAGTTGATAAGATAGTAGCTGCTGCCAATGCCTCGAGCATAGGCGCTTTACCTGGTAATTTCCGGTATCCATGTTTGGCAAGTGTTTCGCCGGAGGTATCCAGGAATATTTCGGCTTCATCATGTTTCCAAAACAGGTATACAACAGCCCCTGTGGGTTCTGACCCCGTTGATGGGCGTTTACCGGTTTCATTACGCATCCGATCCACTATGGCATCTTTTACCCGTAGGTTGGCAAAGAGATTGGTTTGTATAGTAGGATGAAATACATTGCTGGTAACCGTAAAATATCCATCCGGCGTTAACATTTTCTCCCAGGGTATCGTAACCAGGTTTTGATATAAAGCATCCGGATGATCGCAATTGAATGATTTCAATGAATACATTACCTGGCTGGCGCACCGAAGGTTTAGGTTTAACCGAATACAATCACTAACAGTACCCTCCAGTTCAACACCTGTTTGAAAAGATCGTTTGATTTGAAATCCCAAAGCAGTTACTTCAGATTGTAAGGCAGGGGAAAGCCATTTATGACAGGTAATAATGATACGGCTGATGGTAGTGAAGACTTGCATGAATACAAACTTAAGTGAAATTCCGGCTTTCTGACCAGCGTACCTGCTCCCTGTTTATCTGGATTATCGTATTAAAAGGCGCTTTGTTTGCGGATTACATATAAAAATAAAAACAAGGATTGGGTAATTTAGCTTCCAGTATCCTATTAGCCCCTTATTTTTGTCTTCAAACCTTATTTTGTAAAATGTCCCACCCCTTACTACAGCCCGATAAATGGATAAGCAATTATTCAGATGCGCTATATGCTTATGCACTGGTTAGGGTGAATGATTCAGCTTTGGCGGAAGATATTGTTCAGGAAACTTTTCTCAGCGCCTGGAAAGGAAAAGACAGTTTTAAAGGGGATGCCTCCGAAAAAAGCTGGCTTTATACGATTTGCAAAAATAAGATCATCGATTACTACCGTAAAAAAGGTCGGGATATCATACAACCACAACCCATCGAAGGAAAAGATGTTTCTGATGGTTTCTTTAATGAGGCAGAACACTGGACAACTGCGGATGCACCCGGAGATTGGGGAATTGATTATCAACAAGCCATTGAGAGCAAAGAATTCTATAAAATACTCAATGGCTGCAAAAAGAAATTACAGCAATTGCAACAATCGGTTTTTGTGATGAAATACCTCGAAGACCTGGATTCGGAGGAAATATGTAAGGCGCTTGGCATTAGTTCGTCTAATTACTGGGTGTTGATACATCGTGCCAAATTGCAGTTACGTGCCTGTCTGGAAAAAAATTGGATCAACCTTTAAAAGTTACGCATGAGATTTTTGAATATTAGTTGTAAAAAAGCCGGCTTTCTGCTTTCTAAAAAAGAGGAGAACAAACTGACCTGGCTGGAAAAAATACAACTGAAAGGCCATATTAGCATTTGCAGTTTTTGTCGCCGTTTTGAACAACAAACCGGGTGGATTATTCTCAATGCCAAACATGCCCATACCCACTCAGAAGCAACACTATCCGAAGAAACCAAAACGCGTTTACAAAATCTATTCACTGACTGATCAGGCTAACAGAGATAAATGAATTTCAGGAATGACCCATCCCGTATCATACTATAAAAAAATTGAGATCCGCTGGAGTGATCTCGACCCAAACTTTCATCTTCGCCATTCTGCCTACTACGATTTCGGAGCTTTTGCACGTATTTCTTTTATGACGGAACATGGACTAACTCCTTTTGTAATGCAGCAAAAACAAATTGGCCCAATCCTGTTTCGTGAAGAATGCGTATTTAAAAAGGAAATTCATTTCAGTGATTCGGTGCAGGTAAATATTAAATTGGTGAAAGCTACAAAAGATATGAGCCGCTGGACCATGTTGCATGAGGTTTGGAAAAATGACAATATACTCAGTGCATTGATCACCATTGATGGGGCATGGATACATACCGGACTTAGAAAAGTAGCCATACCGCCGGAAGAATTCAAAGCAATTTTTGAACAATTGCCCAGAACAGATGATTTTGAGTGGACTATCCGCTAAGGAAACTTGATTACTGTTACAGCAGAAAACCTGACCATCCTATTTTATTAAAACAGAAGCCCCGTAAGGGGCTTCTATACATAACGGGGGGTATTCAAAAATACATGGTTGTACTTTGTGAAAATAAACCCCCCTGGTGAGGATCATTGATTTTATCGGGGTGCACCAGAAATTAATCGGCGAATCTGATAAAAGATTCCCTCCTCAAAGGATGGTTATCCAGGAAGTAAAAATGATTACAGAGAACTGCGCCATGAAATATGCGCGCTCTTCATATTCCTGTGAATATTCCACATATCGATTACTCCGAATTTTGGTGTGGTTTTTCTCACAGTATTTACTTTAATCAATTCTGTTGCAACAGTTTCTTTTACTTCGCTTACCAATTGTTTTAGTTGATTTGCTTCTATTTGTACAATAGAAGGCATAACATTACTCTTCATAATATTCATTTTTTTTAATATTCTGTTTTTGCTGAGCGGAAACGGGAGAAATCGAAATCAATCGTTAGAAGTAGCAGCCTTCAGATTACATCACCCAGAGAAACTCTAATTACGTACATCGCTCAGTTTCTGGGCGCAAAGGTACAGCTAAGTAAATTACTGAGCAAATAAATGTGTAAATGCTATGTTAATGTAAAAGATTGATTATTTCGAGACCACAATATCAATATCTGGTTTGGATTCATCGGTAAGCAATACTTTACCCCGATTTGATCTGGTAACCCTTGAAAAAAGCGACAACTCTTTATCAAAAAGGAATCGTAAAAAGAGTTTGGTCCATGAAGTATGATAAAACAAAGTATCATAAAATACAGGAGCATTGCTTCTGATTTTTGGTAATTTATTCCAGGGCACAGAAGGAAAATCATGGTGCTCATTATGGTAGCCAACATTAAAAGACACCGTGTTTAATACACCATAATAACTATAGGTTTCCTGGTCGCCATTGGTAAGATAGTGTTCCTGGATCCACCTCGCTCCCAAAGGATGTAACCCAACAGAAAAGAAAAAACTGAATACCAAAAAGAAAACCGCTTTTGGTCCGAGGAAAAATCCAACCGCCGCAAAAGTCAGAATCTGTACTGCCCAATTTAAAAACACCCATTTATCAAAGGGTTTGATTTCTTTTAATCGGTTAATACGGAACAACTGGAAAAAAGGATAGAATAATAACCAGATAATTTTTCCAATAAAGAAATTATCAATCAACCTTGCCTCCCAATAATTAGGCAAATCACCATCCAATTCATACACACCCTGAAAAGAATGATGTTTGATATGGTATTTTTCGAAAGAAACGGAACTGGGAAATAACAAAGGCACATTTGCCAGGATGCCCGATAAGCGATTTGCCTCCGGGCTTTTAAAAATCAGCCTGTGTGAGCATTCATGTATCATCACAAATAAAGCATGATCAGCGAATGCGCCTAAAAGATAAGCTGCACCCACCACAATCCACCAGGATTGATCAGATACAAAATAACACAATCCCATCTGGAATCCAACCAATCCCAAAATGGCAAAAAAAGTAAACGGATTTTTACCAATCAATTTCCGGATATCCGGGAACTGCTTTAAAATTTCTTTTGTTCGGATACGATGTGGCTCGCAATATTCAACGTGTACAAAGTCTTTTTTATGTTCCATGGCGCAAGAAAGATAATCCTATTTCCTATTTAGCACCTGATTCTGTTGAATAGATAGAGGATATTTTTGGCATATCTGGCATTTTGGACTGAAAATCAATCACTTACATTTTTATTTCTTTCGAAAAAAAACTACTCATATAATCTTTCCTATTTCAAAAACATATTTTCTTATATTGTTTCAAACTACCTCTATGCTGAAAAAAGCCTCTTTTTCATTGTCGCTTGCATTGTTAATGACCTGTCTGGCATTTGCGCAAACAAAGAAAAATTTAACAACTGATGACTATGGTAAATGGCAAACACTGACCTATACCGATCTTTCGCCGGATGGAAACTGGATAGCTTATGGAATCTCTGTTCAGGAGGATAATGATACTTTATATATCACCAATCGTAAAACACATACACTCTATAAAGCAGAATTTGCAACAACTGCCGAGTTTTCAAAAGATAACCAATGGGTAGCCTATCGAATTGGCTTGCCTTTTAAAGAAGCAGAAAAATTGCGCGACCAGGGTAAGCCCATCGAATATAAAATGGGCCTGCTGAATCTGGAAACTGGAAAAAAAGAAATCATCCAAAATATTTCACGTTACGGTTTTTCAAGAAATGGAAAGTTCCTGACAATTTATCTTAACGCGCCAAAAGAGAATAAAGATAAAGGCAGTGTTTTATTAGTAAAAAATCTGGCAGAGAATAGTACACATACAATAGGTAATGTTACCGAATATGCATTTAACAAGAAAAGCGATTACCTGGCATATATCGTTGAATCTGCGAATACAGCCGGCAATTCGGTAGAGCTATTAAACCTCAGTAATTATTCTTTAAAAATACTTTCCAGTGATACTCTTAAATTTTCTAAACTCAACTGGCAGAAAGAAGGAGAAGGTTTGTCGTTTTTCAAATCCTATAAAAAAGAGGGTTACGAAGAAGAAAATGCGATTGTGTATAGCTATACCCATCTGTATCAATCCCCTTCTCTGGCCAAATTAGATCCATTAGAAATGGCAGGTTTTCCCAAAAATATGCGAATCTATAATGGTTCAACACTTAGCATAAGCGATGATATGAGTGCTGTTTTCTTTGGTATCAAAACATGGACAGTTAAACCCAAAAAAGAAGAGAAGAAAACTACGGATAGTACCAAGGCAAAAACTGATTCAAGCAAAACTTTACTTGCAAAAAAAGAAACCAAAGACGAAAAACTGGCAGCAGTTGACATCTGGCACTGGAAAGACCCGGAAGTACAACCACAGCAAAAATTAAGTTTTACACAGGATAAAGAAGCCAGCTTATTATCGGTTTGGAATCTTTCAGATAATCATTTTTTCCAATTGGCAAAAGAAGCTACTCCTGATGCGCTATTAACCGGTGACCAGCTATATGCAATTACTTCTACTGATAAAAAGTATAAACCTTCATTCAAGGAAGATTATGCAGATTTTCATTTGGTAAATGTAAAAACTGGGGAAGACAAGTTATTGTATGAAAGAATGCTCAATGGATTTTCTTCAGGTCCCCACCCCTCCCCGGGAGGCAAATACCTGTATTATTTTAAAGATAAAAACTGGTGGAGCTATCAGATTGCTACCGGTCAGAATGTTAACCTGACCCAATCCATCAAATCAGATTTCTGGGATACCCGCGATGACCACCCTGCCAGTAAACCACCTTTTGGTTTAGGAGGATGGTTGAAAGATGATAAAGCGATGTTGCTCTATGATGAGTACAATATATGGATGGTAAAACCTGATGGATCGGGTGCCACAAAAATCACCAATGGAGAAAAAGAAGAGATGGTTTCACGTGTTTTCAGGGTTGACAGAGAAGACCCCTATATCGATGATGCTAAGCCTATCTTCTTTTCAAACTATGGCGATAAAAGTAAGAAATATGGCTATTCCAAATATGAGAATAGCCAACTGTCTCCACTCATTTTTGAAGACCTGTCTGTAAGCCGACTGGTAAAAGCAAAAGATGCCAATAGCTTTTTGTATGTTAAGCAGGACTATCATTTATCACCCGAATTATATGTAACTGATCAATTTTCAGGCGAAACCAAAGTAACCGGAACCAATCCGCAACAGGCGGATTTTAACTGGGGTAAAAGCAAGTTGATCAGCTATGTAAATAAGAATGGAAAAAAAATGCAGGGTGCCTTATACTATCCAGCCAATTATGAGCCCGGTAAACAATATCCAATGGTGGTTTATATTTATGAATTGCTTTCTAACAATGTACATAATTATATCAGGCCTTCCATAAGAAGTGCTTATAATACTACCAATTTTACTACTAACGGATACTTTATATTTCAGCCGGATATTGTATATGAAACCAATGACCCCGGTATGAGTACGGTGAACTGTGTAGTACCTGCCGTGAAAGAAGTTTTGAAAACCGGTATGGTTGATAAAGATAAAGTTGGGATCATGGGTCATAGCTGGGGTGCTTACCAAACCTCTTTCCTGATTACCCAAACCGATGTTTTTAAAGCAGCCAGCGCTGGTGCTCCGCTCACTGACCTGATCAGTATGTCATTGTCAATTTACTGGAACAGCGGCACCCCCGATCAGAAAATTTTTGAAACCAGTCAGGGCCGTTTTGATGGGCCCTGGTATGAAAGAACAGAAGCGCATATCAGAAACTCACCTATGTTCAATGCATCAAAAATCAAAGCACCTTTACTGGTAGCTTTTGGAGATAAAGATGGCGCAGTAGACTGGCACCAGGGCATAGAAATGTATGGCACTATGCGAAGAATGGAAAAACCCCATGTGATGCTGGTATATGCAGACGAAAACCATGGATTGGCCAAAAAGGAGAACCAGATTGATTACCAGAAAAGACAAAAAGAATGGTTTGATCACTATTTACTGGGTAAACCCGCAGAAAAATGGATCACTGATGGGGTAAGCTACCTTGATAAAATGAAGGAAAGAGAAAAACAGGCGGCAGCGCAGTAGGCGGTTGGCTGTTGGCATTTGGCATTTGGCATTTGGCTTTTGGCGGTTGGCATTTGGCTTTGAGTTGGATTCAAATAAAAGATATGCTTACTTCAATTTATAACCCAAACAAAAGCCAATGGCCAACAGCTAATAGCTAATCGCCAATCACAAAAATTCACTATACACAATCCTCCCATGAATCACCCCATCAAAACAGCGATACTATCATTCGGATTATCGGGCAAAGCATTTCATGCTCCGTTTATTCAGCTTCATTCGGGATTTGAACTAACCGGTATATGGGAAAGAACAAAGTCGGATTCCTTAGCCATTTACCCGGGTATCCATATTTACCGAAGTCTTGAAGAGATATTGGATGATGCTTCTATTGAGTTAGTAGTAGTCAACACTCCCACCAATACACATTATGAGTATACCAAAAAAGTATTGCTGGCGGGCAAACATGTTGTGGTAGAAAAAGCATTTACAACAACTGTTGCAGAAGCCCTGGAATTAAAAGAACTCGCAGAAAAACAAAACCTGCAATTATCTGTTTTTCAAAACAGGCGATGGGATAGTGATTTCAAAACTGTACAGAAAGTAATCGCAGAAGGTCTTCTGGGAGAAATAGTAGAAGCAGAAATTCGTTTCGACCGGTTTAAAAACGAGTTAAGTCCCAAAGCGCACAAAGAAACCCCCGGACCCGGTGCAGGTATTCTGAACGATCTGGGTCCACACCTGATTGACCAGGCTCTGGTACTTTTTGGATTACCTACTTCTGTATTTGCTGATCTGAGGATGATCAGACAAAATTCTTTGGTTGATGATTACTTTGAAATCTTGCTGTATTACCCTCATCTGCGTGTAAGATTGAAATCGGGTTACCAGGTAAGAGAACCTTTGCCCGGATATATTTTGTTCGGAAGAAAAGGCAGTTTTTTTAAACCTCGTGGAGATATACAGGAAGCCAATCTGATTGCCAACCGTCCCCCTAATCTTACAGATTGGGGAACAGAACCGATATCCGAACAGGGTTTATTACATACTGAAATAGACGGCAAAATCATCAGAGAAAAAATTCCAAGCTTACAAGGCAATTATTATGATTACTATGACGGCGTTTATCATGCTATCCGCCAAAACTCCCCTATGCCTGTAACAGCCGAAGAAGGAATTCATGTAATGAAAATCATAGATATTGCATTTCAGAGTCAGGAAGAAAGAAGGGTGAAAGAATATCGAATATAGAATAGGAAATGATGAAATGGTTGAATTGTTACATGGCTAAATGGATAGATTGTTGAGAAGCCATGTAACCATTTAATCATTCAATAAAAAAGCCGAAAAGAAATCTTTCCGGCTTTTTTTATACTTCAGTTTCTGACTACATTTTCTTAGCGTCTTCCAGGAATTTGGCAAGACCAATATCTGTAAGTGGATGTTTGAGCAATCCCAGGATAGAATCCAATGGACAGGTACAAACATCGGCACCCAGTTCTGCAGCTTTGATGATATGAAGAGCATTGCGTATTGACGCAGCAAGTATTTCAGTTTTGTATCCCTGTATATCATAAATATGACGCATCTGACCAATCAGTTGCATTCCATCCCAACCGCTATCATCCACACGTCCAATAAAAGGTGATACATAGCTGGCTCCGGCTTTAGCAGCAAGAATTGCCTGTCCCGCAGAAAACACAAGGGTACAATTGGTACGAATCCCATTATCTGTAAACCATTTTATGGCTTTAATTCCGTCTTTGATCATGGGAACTTTTACTACGATATTAGGGTGTATGGCAGCTAATTTTTTACCTTCTTCCACCATAGTGGCAAAATCGGTAGATAATACTTCGGCACTGATATCTCCATCTACCAGCTCACAAATTGCTTTATAATGCGCTGCAATGGCTGCTTCTCCTTTAATTCCCTCTTTGGCCATAAGGGAAGGATTGGTAGTAACCCCATCGAGTATGCCTAACTCATTCGCTTCTTTAATTTGCGCAAGATTTCCAGTGTCAATAAAAAATTTCATACAAAAAGTATTTATGTAAAAATCTACCCCAAAAAATCCCCTTAAGAAAAGGAAAAAAAATGGCAGGCTACTCACATCGCACCGCTACAACCGCTTATCCTTGCTGCATTCCTGCCCTGGGGAGGTTCAGCAGGAGCTGGTCGTGTAAGACCTGCCGGCGCAAAAGTAAGGATTGAAAAGTAATTTTCCCGTTTTTTACTCCCATACTTAAAACCCAATACCCAGAGTTCTGGAATTGACACTGGTTATTCCGATTAATTCATCATATCGGCTACTGAATGATCGATAATAAAACAAAATAGCATAGTCATTCTCTGTTTCCCAATGATTACCTTCCGTTACTGACAGGTCTGCCTTTGCATCAGGGTTCTTAGTATCCTTTGTAACATATATATAGCTGTAATACCCCTGCTTTAGTAATAATGTTTTCGTATACATCCCCTTTTCAGCATCAAAATACATTTTAGAAGAATCTCCTATCTCATTTGCAGTCAGTTCTCCCAGCAGGTAGACCGATTTCCCCACAAACGACTGATTATTCCGGGGCACAAAACTAAAATGAACATAGGCATAATCTGTTTGCGACCATGGATTCACCGATTCTGTAGTATTGAATTCTTCCCATCCATTCCTGTCACGATAAGATAGATAGCGTAACCCATTTCTTTCAGGATCAGGTTTGATAAATATGTCAGGCTGATCGCGATTATGCTCAATTTTGTCTATCCGGTCAGACAGAAACCGAAAGCTCTGCAAATCGGCCCAGCGATATTCTTTACCTGCTGCAAAAAGACAATCCTGTTCTCCGCTATATTCCAAAACATTTCCCCTGATAAAACTGGGCTGAATATCCGTAATTGCATTATCCCAACGGTTGTTTTGCAAAATGACCACTTTCCCTTGTTGCGGACTGAGCAAATTCAATTGCAATGTATTTACCGTAAACTGAAGTTTCTGGTGCGTACGCATCAGTTCTGTATCAAAAGGTTGCTGTAATCTGGCGTTGATATTTACTCTCTTATCTACAATCATCATTCTTTTGGTAAAGGCGAGCTTAGTATCGTCTGCATCAAGAAACACTTTCAACAAATAGTTTCCACTTTTTACAGGCAGACAACTCTTTTCAGGCAATAATGCCTCATAGTGGACATATTTACTGGTTGCAATTGTTGAAAACCGATACTGGTCTAATCTGTTCTGTGTAAACCCTTTGATATAATCAAACACATTGATATCCGCCTTTGTCCAATCGGCATTACACAATTCAAATGAATAATAATAATTTTTCACCACCCCACTCAGGTCATCAAAATGTAATTCCAACAAATCCTGAGAATTGAGTGCAATCATGGCCATGCTTGACTGATTACCCTGTTGAAATAATTTAACGCTATGTATTTCCGGCATATAAATATGATCCGGCATATCCTGGGCGAACCCGGATATGGTTCCAATACATATTATCCAAAAACATACCAATGCACGCATAAAAATTGTCAATTTATCATTTTGTATATGCGAAAACAGTTGGATTTTTGCTATTAAGTCCAACAACAAATACCCTTTCTCTCTGCGCTAACTCTGCCTCTCTGCTCCTCTGCGGTGAAGGTTATTATACCCAATAGACCCCCACTAGGATCAGATTTTTTGTAATACCCTGAATTACCTGCTTAAACTTACAACTTTTCACTTATCTGCAATTGGTTTTGCTGCATTGCCCATCCGAATGTAGTTTTGAGTTCACTAAACCCAACCCATTGAACCTGGCCTTACTCATAGCCAAGCGTATTGCTTTTAACCGGCAAAAATCATTTTCGGGGTTTATTATACGTTTATCTATTGCAGCCACTTCTGTAAGTGTTATGGCGATGATACTTACCCTTGCTTTTGTGAATGGGTTTCAACAAACGGTATCAGAAAAAGTATTCAGTTTTTGGGGGCATGTAAGGGTGCAAAAATATGAAGCCAGTAAATCAATTGTTGCTGAGGAAAGCCCCGTACAAAAAAATGATACCATTGAATCCATTATACGCAAACAGCCGGGTGTAAAACAGGTACAATTATTCGCCACAAAATCGGCAGTAATCGAAAAAAACAAAGAAATCGAAGGGGTTTTACTGAAAGGGATAGAAAAAGAATATGATAGTGCCCGGTTAAAACCTTATTTGCTTCAGGGCCGTTGGCTTCATTTTGATGATTCGTTATATAGCAGAGAAATACTGGTGTCCCAGCAATTGGCTTCACAATTAAGAATCAAATTGAATGACACGGTAACCGTTTATTTTATTTCTGTTCTGGATGGTACAAGAACCTATCGCAAACTTTCCGTTGCCGGAATTTATAAAACAGGAATCGAGGAATATGATAAGCTATTTATATTGGGAGATCTCCGTTTAATCCGCAGAGTAAATGGATGGGATGCAAGCCAGTCAGGTGGCTATGAAATTTTCCTGACTGATTACCACGATATTGATTCTGTTACTAACCAACTCGCAGATAAATTACCCGCAGAATGGAGCAGCCGAAGCATCCGGGAAGTATATCCGAATATTTTTGACTGGCTGAATATCCAGGATGTGAACAGGAATGTAATTTTTATTGTCATGGCGGTAGTGGCCATTATCAACCTGATTACCTGCTTACTGATCCTGATCCTGGAAAGAACCCGTATGGTGGGAATCCTGAAAGCCCTGGGCGCAGGCAATAGCCTGATACAAAAAATATTTCTATACCATGCTTCACTGATTACAATGGCTGGAATTGGAATAGGTTTTATTGGCGGGGTTGGTATTTGCCTGTTACAAAAATATACCGGCTTTATCCATCTAGATGAAACCGCCTATTATGTGTCTACCGCCCCGGTACAAATTATCTGGTGGCAGGTATTTGCTGTTTGTTTGTCAACCGCCGTTGTCTGCTATCTTTCCCTGATCATCCCTACCCTGCTGATTAAAAAAATCAACCCGGTAAAAGCCATTCAATTCCGTTAATCAAAATACTGAGTGGCAAGCGGCATTATTGTGTTTTCAGATGCGACACAATAATGCCGGTTGCTACGGCAGCATTCAAGGATTCCGCGCCGCCAATACGGGGAATTGTGACGGGATGATCAATATAATTGAGTAATGGTTCACGAATCCCCTTTGCTTCATTCCCGATTATCAATATTGCTTCTTGTACCGGCGAATATTCATATAAACTTTTCCCATTCAAAACCGCTCCAAAAACCGGCAACCGGTTATCCTGTAAAAATTCCGGCAAGGAGGTATAATGAAGGGTAACCCTGATAAAACTACCCATTGTAGCCTGAATTACTTTAGGGTTATACAATTCAACCGTATCCTCACTGGCAACCACTTGCTGAATGCCAAACCAATCAGCTATACGAATAATCGTACCCAGGTTACCGGGGTCCTGTATACCATCCGCCACCAATGTAAACAAATGATTCTCCTTAGGAATAACCGTTTGAGGCAACTGTTCTACAATAGCCAATACCTGGTTGGGGGATTGCAGCAGACTGATCTTCTCTAACTCCGCTTCAGTAACTACTTGTATATCCTGGCTAAGGGTTGCATTCGCATCTGCCCATTCTGCCAGTCCGTATATTTTTTTAACGGAATAATGGCTTTTTACTAATTCCGCTACCAGTTTGGTACCTTCGGCAATAAATAAGCCTTCTGCCTGTCTTTGTTTTTTCTGGCATAAACTTTGGATATATTTGAGCTCATTCTTGCTTAACATTCACTATGCGTTTAACGGTTAATACAGTAAATACCTTTTTTCTTTTCCTCTTCGTACTAGTTGCCCTCAGCTCCTGCAGTGTGGAAGAAAGAACCAGGGTAAAAGATTACCCGGTTAAAAAGCCATTTGTGTATAGCAATAAAATTAACCTTACAGGTAATATCTCCAAAGATGAGAAAAATAGGTTAACCCAGGAACTGGATAATTATTGGGACGATAGCTTACGGGCCAGGCGGATACAACAAGTATGGGTAAGATATGTTATCAAAAATCCCCCGGCATTTGATTCTGTGAATATCAACCGCAGTATCAGTTATATGAATGCCTATCTGAATTCGCAAGGGTATTATTATGCCAGTTTTAGCGATACCATCAAAATTGATACACTGCGAGACCAGTATCGTGCGAAAATTGCCGTGACCATCAAAGTGGGTAAGAATATTACCATTGACTCAGTTTCTTATGAATTGGGAGATAGTATTCTGCAAAAATTAACAAAAGCAGAAGAAAAAAACTCATTACTCAAAAAAGGTGCACCCTATACTATTCAGGGAATTGGTGCAGAATTAGACAGGCTGGTTAATTTATATCGTCAAAACGGGTATTATAAGTTTGCTAGGGAAGATATTTTTGCGCACGTGGATAGTAATAATGCCCAATTGCTGCAATTAACCCTTGACCCTTTAAAACAGGCACAAATTATTGCAGAAGCGGCCAAAAGCAGAAAAGAAAATCCTGCCTGGGATATCAATATTGAAAAAAGACCCATTGCCGATTCTTCCAAACTGTACCAGTTTTATGTAGGAAAATTCTATTATTACCCTGAGACAAAGATTTCAGATATAACGGATAGCCTTCCATACCAGACAGGGTTTAAAGAGTATCAGCGTAATGAGATAACTATGCGGTATAAAAAAGGACTTTTTAACTACCGCCCGCTCAAGGAACATACCTATTTACGAACCGGACAGTTATACGACGAGAATAGTTATTTCAAATCAATCAATTCACTGGGTCAAATAGGTGCCTGGCAACAGGTAGATGCAAAACCAGTACAAAGAGGTAAAGATACCCTGGATATTTATTTCTTTCTTGTGCCTGCAATAAAGCAGAATTATACGATAGATCTGGAAGGAAGCCGTAATACCTACACTTCAGATCCCATCCTGAATACGGATCTATTCGGGTTATCGACAAACCTGGCTTATAACAATAAGAATGTTTGGAAATCTGCCGTGCAATCACTCACCAATTTCAGAACAGGTGTTGAGTTGAATATCTTAAATAAGGCACAGGGACAGTTATTTCAGACCTTTCTGATCAGCCTGAGTCATACCTATGTGATTCCCTGGCTTGTTCAGCCTTTCAAGAGTTGGAACCTGTTAAGTAAGGCCGACAATAAACGTACCCTATTCAATATTACCGGGTCCTATGTAGACCGCCAGGATTATTACCGTTTACGTTCATTGGTAACCAGTTGGGGATACGAATGGAAAAAAGGGAAAAATGTATGGTTATACAAACCACTAAATGTTGAACTATATGGTATAGATAAGTTGAAAAACCTGGATAGCCTGATTCTGCTAAATCCATTTTTGAAAGCCTCCTTCAATGAGGGTAAGATCATCAGCCAAAGTCTCTCTTTTATTAGAATAGCAAATTCTGCTAGCCATCCAAATATCACCCACAAAATCAGGTTGGGCATAGAAGAAGCCGGAGGTATATGGGGTTTTTTTGATGCATTGAAAAACCAGATTTACCGCTATGTAAAACTGGAAGCAGAATACGATCAAACCATTAAGTTTAGAAAAACAGAATTGGCATTCCGAGCCTTAGGTGGAATAGGCTATAACTATGGAACGGATTCTGCTATTGGAAAAACACTTCCCTTCTTTAAACAATTTTATGCCGGAGGGCCATATAGTATGCGGGCCTGGGGATTACGTCAATTGGGATTGGGTAGCTCTTTACAAAGCGATACTTTATTATCAGATTACAGGGATCGTTTCGGAGATATGCAGTTGGAAGCAAATTTAGAATACCGTTTTCCGATAGCTACCATTGCGAATTTTAAAATAAGCAGTGCCTTATTTACAGATATAGGCAATGTATGGAATGTTAAAAAGAATAATTCTGATCCACAGGGACAATTCTCAATAAAATCACTGTTACACGATTTAGCTATTGGAATGGGAACCGGTCTAAGAATAGATTTTAATTATTTTATGATTCGACTGGATGCTGCATATAAAGTAAAAGACCCTGCCAGACAATACAACGATGGATGGATGGAAAAAATCCAATATTCAGAAAAAAGATTTAATGGGGTAACCGTAAATAATGTCGCTTTCCAGTTAGGAATTGGTCTCCCCTTCTGATAAAACAAGTTTTTGAACCTCATTGGCAAAATCGTCCATTTGCATAGCATCTGTTGCCTGAAACATGCCAATACGGGTTCTGCGTAAACTACTCATATATGCACCTACTCCCAAAGCAGCACCAAAATCATTGGCCAGACTTCTAATATAAGTTCCCGTAGAACAGATTACCCTAAAATGAACAACGGGTAGATCTATCTTTTCAATTTCAAAAGAATAAATAGTAACCGGCCTGGGTTCAAGTATTACTTCTATTCCTTTTCTGGCAGACAAATAAACAGGTTTCCCATCTTTTTTAATGGCTGAATGTTGTGGTGGCACTTGTAATATCTCGCCAGTAAACTGTTTACAGGCATCATGAATAGTATCTTCAGTAATACCTGAAATATCTTTTATATTTTCCGGAGTTGATTCCAGATCATAAGTAGGTGTCGTAGCTCCCATGGTAAATGTTCCGGTATATTCTTTTTCCATTCCCATATACTCAGATATCTTCTTAGTGAATTTACCTGTACAAACAATTAATAAACCCGTTGCCAAAGGATCCAGCGTACCCGCATGCCCCACTTTTGTAATCCTTGTCAGGTTCCGCACTTTTCTCACTATATCAAATGAAGTCCATTGCAAAGGCTTATCAATCAACAAAACCTTACCCTCAAGATAAGGAAGCATAGCAGCAGGAAGTGGACGTTGTTTCAAAACAATTAATAATTAATAATTAACAATTTGCAATTTGAAGCTAATCATTAATAAACAAAAAAGAGAAGTTGAAAATATATAGGACCTAATATGCAAAATCAGGAATTAACAATTATTAATTATTAATTGTTAATTATAAATTACTAATAGGCTCTTGCAAACAAAACCCGCTGAACAGAAGGCTTGCCGGTTAGTATACATTTTCCTTCTTCCAATGGGTTATTCAATGGGATACAGCGAATGGTTGCTTTGCTGAGTTCTTTAATTTTGTCTTCGGTTTCGGCGGTTCCATCCCAATGTGCAGAAATAAAACCACCTTTCGTATCCAGTATTTGGATAAACTCATCCCAACTATCTGTTACTGAGATATGTGATTCGCGGAATTGTTTTGCTTTGGTATACATGGCAGATTGAATATCATCGAGCAAGTCTTTAATATAAAGATCGATCCCCTCGATGGATACCGTTTTCTTTTCTTTGGTATCTCTCCTGGCAATTTCAACCAGGTTATTTTCAAGATCCCTGATACCAATGGCCATTCTTACAGGCACACCTTTCAATTCATATTCGGCAAATTTCCAGCCCGGTCTTGCATTATCAGAATCATCATACTTTACAGAAATGCCCAATGATTTTAATTTTGTTACAATGCCTTTTACTTTTTCATCCAGTATGGCTTTCTGTTCATCCCCTTTATATATTGGAACAATCACTACCTGTATGGGAGCAATTTTCGGAGGCAATATCAACCCATCATCATCACTATGCGCCATTACCAGGGCGCCAATCAAACGGGTGCTTACGCCCCAACTGGTTGCCCAAACATAATCCAGCTTATTCTCTTTATCACTGAATTTTACATCAAATGCTTTGGCAAAGTTCTGCCCGAGAAAATGCGAAGTGCCTGCCTGTAAAGCTTTTCCATCCTGCATCAAAGCCTCAATACAATACGTGTCTTCGGCACCGGCAAAACGTTCATTCGGGCTCTTCACTCCTTTTATAACCGGCAATGCCATCCAGTTCTCAGCAAAATCCGCATACACGTCCAGCATTTGCCTGGTTTCAGCAATGGCTTCCACGGCGGTTGCATGAGCAGTATGTCCTTCCTGCCAGAGAAATTCGGCAGTACGTAAAAACAATCGGGTACGCATTTCCCATCTCACCACATTGGCCCATTGATTAACGAGAATCGGCAAATCGCGGTATGATTGAATCCAGCCTTTATAAGTACTCCAGATAATGGCTTCACTGGTAGGTCTTACCACCAGTTCTTCTTCTAATTTTGCTTCGGGATCAACAATCAATTTTCCTTTATTATTCGGATCCGCCTTTAACCTGTAATGTGTAACAACAGCGCACTCCTTCGCAAAGCCCTCAGCATTTTTTTCCTCGGCTTCAAATAAGCTCTTGGGAACGAATAAAGGGAAATAAGCATTCTGGTGACCAGTATCCTTAAACATCCTGTCCAATACATCCCGCATATTTTCCCATAATGCAAAGCCATAGGGCTTAATAACCATACAACCCCTTACCGCGCTATAATCTGCTAAATTGCCCTTGATTACCAGATCATTATACCATTGCGAATAATCCTGCTCCCTTGAAGTGATTTCCTTACCCATATATTGATTAAACTTCTTTTATGATTTTATTAACAATTTATTTCATTGTAAACATTTGTTGGCAAAATATTTGATATTACTATATATGTTTATACTAAGTGCATGGCAAATGTATGTAACTTAGCCTTACCTAACCTCTAATACTGCCTGTATGAAACAGTTTCTACTATTATCTGTACTGGGAATTTGTTTTTTATCATCTTGTTCTACGGTTTTTAAAGCGGGACAAACACCAGATGATCTGTATTATTCTCCTGGCCGTCCATCCGTTGCCGCCAGAGAAGAGAAAAAAGAACAGGCGGCTAATCAGGAGGCGCAGGATAAATATGATCTGTATTCAAACTCTTTAGAAGATCATTATTTGCGCATGAAAGTATCAAATCCTTCTTTATGGTCTCCTTTGGACGATTATAGCTACTGGAATGATATGCGATATGATTTTGGTATCTATAATTATTCTCCTTACATGCTGGGCTATAACCCTTTTTATTTTGGATCTCCATTTCAGATTGGGCTTGGTTATATGGGCTATTGCCCATACGGAACAGGCAACTTTGGTTGGAGAAATCCATTATATACGGTAATCAGCTATAGCACGCCTTCTTTCTCAAATGGTGGAGGCGGTGCAACATCCAACGCTGGTACTAATCTGGCTGCTTATAAAACCAAAGCGTTTAATAATAGTAATGCCGGATATTTTGATCCTAAATCGGGTAACTATGTAACCAGTGGCGGACAAAGCAATTTTGGAACACTTCTGAAAAGAGTTTTTAATGGACCAGCTTCTAACCCAACTGCTTCCAGTTATGACAGAGCTGTTCGTACCTATACTACACCGGCCAATAATAACTCATCAGCGAACTCTTCTTCTCAAAGAAGTTATAGCAGCAGCACTCCTTCAAGTTCTGCAGGTGGCAGCAGTGGCGGGTTCCAAAGTACAGGAACTACTGCAACCACCGGACGAGGCGGCAGAGGAAACTAAACTCTCATTGAAATGTATTTGTGATCGTTTCTAAAGCATACTATTCATGCTTTACAGATAATCTATTATCCAAACTATGTCTATGAAAAAGATAC
>CAIYKV010000116.1 GCA_903926855.1 uncultured Bacteroidota bacterium
CGGCACATTTTTATAATACTCAGCTTCAAGTTTCTAATGCAACAGTTTAACTAAGTTAAATTGTTGTAATGAATAAATATCAAAGGTTAAGTATCGATGAAAGGGAATTGATTGGTCAATATCTTTCACAGGGTAAAAGTTTACGATGTATAGCTCTTTGTTTAAACCGTCAGGTAAGTACCATTAGTAGGGAAGTAAAGTACTTTACTAATAGTGGAACCCAGTACAAAGCATGGTTATCACAGCATTGTGCAGATTATCTATCCCGCAGAAGGAATGATAAATGCAGGATTGCTACAACACCAAAACTGTATAGCTTTATTGTTGAGAAGCTTAAACTCCGTTGGTCACCCCAACAAATTAGTAAGGAGTTACAAAGGCTCTACCCAACAAAGAAGCGTATGCAAGCTAGTCACGAAACCATTTACACTTATCTGTACATGCTACCCAAGGGTGAACTCCGCAAGGAGCTTATTAGCTATCTCAGACAGAAGAAACGTTTAAGGAAGAACCGAAAACTAACTACTGACGCAAGGGGCAAAATACCTGATATGATTAGCATCCATGAGCGTCCTAAGGAAGTGGAAGACAGAATCATACCTGGCCATTGGGAGGGTGATTTAATTATGGGTAAGGACCACAAAAGTGCTATTGGTACTATTGTTGAACGAACTACCAGAACCGTTATCCTTGTGCCTTTAAAAACAAAGGATGCACCATCTGTACGTAAAGCGTTTGCCAAAGAACTAAAAACATTACCCAGTCAAATAACCGTAACATTAACCTATGATCGAGGCAAAGAGATGAGCGAACACAAACTCTTTACAAAAGAAACAAATATGCAGGTGTACTTCTGCGATCCTCACAGCCCATGGCAACGAGGAACCAATGAAAACACCAATATGCTGATCAGAGACTTCTTTCCAAAGCAAACTGATTTTAGTAAGTTTACAAGGAAGGAAATCAAGCATGTTCAAAAGCTTTTAAACGAAAGGCCCAGAAAAACGCTTGACTGGTCAACACCAAAGGAAAAGTTTAAAGAACTATTGTTGCGCTAAAAACTTGAATCTACCTATACAAAAACAATCTTTTTAAGTGTGCGCATCCCGCCATTCAATTCAATAATTTTGCTCTCACCGGGGGCACTAATAGGCATATTGATTCCAATATCCTGTTTGTCGCCACTTGCAAAATATGCTTCAATACTGATAAGGTCAATAGGTGCTTCCTGCACTTTAAACTTAATAGCAGAAAACCTATTTGAGCCCATTATTAACACCTGTTCTTTTTCTGTTTTAAAGTTAACCGTGGTTTTACCAATTTTGTGCCATCCTGATTTATCGCTGATAACTACTACCGGCTTATCCGTTGTTTTTTGTGCAAAGCTTGTATTATTGCTTACTGCTAGAGTAAGTAAAGTAATCAGTAATACCTTATTCATTTTATTTATATTTACTGTGTAATCAAATTGATTCAATGCAAAGGTGAACTTTCCCTAACACGAAAGCATTACATAACAATGGGAAAAAGTTACATAATCCCCATTTTACTGACGCAAGAATAGGATTGTCTTTGCTTACATGATAACGATATAACAGTTAGGTCAATGAAATTATTATCATCCACCCAAATTCGCGCATGGGATAACTATACTATATTAAATGAGCCAGTGAATTCAACTGATTTAATGGAGAGGGCTGCCAAAAGATGTACTGATTTTATTGTAGGGAAGTACCCCGCTACCCTATTCGTAAAAATATTTTGTGGAAATGGAAATAATGGTGGTGATGGACTTGCAGTTGCCAGACAATTATTAGATGCCGGGTATCGAGTCGGTATATATATCCCAGACACTGGCCATAGTTCCAGTACTGATTTTGAAAAAAACTTACAAAGACTTCAAGAATATAACCAGGCTATTCATTTTATTAATGATGCCACTCAGTTTCCAGATATACAGTCAAATGATTTGGTGCTGGATGCATTATTTGGAAATGGACTGAATCGTCCAATAGAAGGTTTGCCCGCTCAATTGGTTGCACATATCAATGCTTCTTTATCTACTGTAATTTCAATTGATATTCCGAGCGGTTTATTTATTGATAAAAGCTCTGCCGATAATACGATTATACGGGCAAAGTATACTTTAAGTTTTCAGTTACCCAAGTTATGTTTTCTGGTGCCAGATAATGAAGCTTATTTTGGAGAAGTTGTTGTTTTAGATATTGGTCTTCACCCCACCTATCTCAAAACTGTTTCTAGTCCTTTACTGATAGGTACCCTGCAAGAAGCAGCTTTTCTGTTACAAAAGAGATCTGCATTTTCAAACAAAAGAAATTTTGGGCATGCCTTACTGGTTGCAGGCAGTAAAGGAAGGATGGGTGCATCTGTACTTGCTGCCAGGGCCAGTTTGAGAGCAGGAGTCGGTTTATTAACGGTGAATTCGCCTCAATCCGAATTACCCATCTTACAAAACAGTCTCCCCGAAGCCATGTGTATTGAAAGAGAATCCATCGTAGATTTTTCCCGATACCGTTCTATTGGCATTGGTCCGGGTATGGGCACAGACAAAGAAGCTTCCACGATATTAATACAAATTCTCTCAGCATATAAAAAGCCAATGGTAATTGACGCCGATGCAATCACCTTGCTCGTAGCAGACCCAAAATTGCTATCCAAAATTCCAGCCGGTTCCATACTTACCCCACATGAAACAGAATTTGATCGTTTGGCCGGGCCTCACGAAAATCGTTTTGACAGAATAGCAGCAGCTTTGGCACTTAGTCAACAATATCAATTTATTATTATCCTAAAAGGACATTATAGTCTTATTGCTTTTGAAGGGAAAGGAGTTTTTAATACAACAGGAAACCCGGGAATGGCCAAGGGAGGGAGCGGAGATGTGTTAACTGGTATTCTTACTGCTTTATTGGCTCAGGGATACAGACCACCTGAAGCTGCTGTTTTAGGAACGTATTTACATGGTCTGGCAGGTGATCTTGGTTTATTGCATCAATCAGAAGAATCATTAATTGCTACCGATATCATTGAAAATCTGGGTAACGCATTTAGGTATCTTAAGAATTCGGCTACCGAAACTAATTAACTATACGCTATCAGCCCCACCCAGCCAATTTTTAAAGCTATTTACTTTTTCTCTGCTGACAACTGTTTCTGCATTTGCAGGGAATAGCAATTCCAATTTCAGTCTTCCGCCGAGCCAGGTATGAATTTTTACGATTGCATCAATATTTACAATCAGTTTTCTATTGATCCGATTAAATTTGGCCGGGTTTAATTGTTCTTCCAGTTCTGCGAGATTCTGATCAAGTAAGAATTTGGCATTATTCAAGTCTACTGCATAACAAAATTTTCCATCGGCAAAGAAATACGAGACATTTTCTGTTTTCAGGTAACTAAGTTGCTGCCCTCTTTTAATCAGCAACCGCTCCTTAAATGAAGTCTTCTGTATATCTTTTAACAGATTCATCATCCGCTGAGATATTTCCTTTTCTCTGATGGTATAAACGTTCTTATATTTTTCAATTGCCTGTTGCAATTCAATACTATCAATCGGCTTGAGAAGATAATCTATACTGTTTACTTTAAATGCCTGCAATGCATACTGATCGTATGCGGTTGTAAATATCACCGGGATGCGGACTTCTACTTTCTCAAAAACAGAGAAACTAACGCCATCCGCTAACTGTATATCCATAAAAATAAGGTTGATATCAATCGCGGTACGTAGATATTTTACAACCGCTTCTACACTATCTAATATGGTAACAATATCAATCTCGTTGCTGATTTGTTGCAACATTTTTTTTAACCGACTTGCCGCCGGCGCTTCATCCTCAATAATAATAACCCGCATAATTATGTTGCAATTAAGGGAATTGACACTGTAAATTTCTGGTCGGCTTCGGATATAGATACCAATTTCTCAGTTATCAGTTTATATCTGTTTCTGATATTACTCAATCCGATACCGGTAGAATCCATTTCTTGATTTTTCTTCTGAAGATTATTGACCACCACCAGATTTCCGTTTCCCGTCATTACTTTTATCCAGAGTGGTTTATCGGAAGAAACAATATTATGTTTAATAGCATTTTCAACCAGTAGCTGAAGAGAATAGGGTACAATTTGATTCTCCATTTGGTCTTCTGGAATAATAATTTCAATATTGAAATTATTTCCAAACCTGGTTTTCATTAAAAAAGTGTAGGCCTCGAGCACTTTGATTTCGTCTCGTAAAGAAATGCTTTTTTCATCTTTTACTTCAAGGATATACCGGTATACTTTTGAGAGCTGTTCAACAAAATCAACTGCCTGTTTTGGATTTTCTGGTATTATTGAACAAAGAGTGTTCAGGTTATTAAATAGAAAATGGGGATTTACATGTGCCTTAAGTGCATGCAATTGTGCCTGCAGGCTTTCTCTTTTCAGCATTTCCTTTTCCTGAACAGATTTTTTAAGTTCATTCATGAAATAACCTGTTTCATAAATTGCGCTTATCGTAATACTACAAAAAATTGCTGCACTATTTGATTTGATGATGGTGTCACTAAGAGAAAGATAATCTTCTTGCCCATTGTAAAAGTGGCAAAAATCTTTTAACAAAAAACCAATAACATTACTTGCAAATATAGCATAAATGAGTACCCAAATCGATTGAACAATCAGCCGCTTTTTTGTATCAGAAAAATCAGGAAACCGAATAATGGATCTGACCATTATATATCTGTTCCCAAGCCAGATAGCTATTGTTATAATAAGGGTTGTAATATATATTTCCCATGTATAAAAAGGCGCTTTTTGAAAACGGATTCCAAAAAAAACGATGGGGATAATAAAGCTCACGATGGGAACAAAAGCGAAAATGAGCAGGCCATCTTTGAGTTTACTTTTTCTTTTATCTATTGAAAAATTATTATCCATCTTTTATTTTTTATCCCAAAGCAAACTATTTTTTATACGACCAGAATCGTTTGCTTTAAAACTACTAAAAAAACCAATCCATTCTTAGATCTAAATTAAACAGTATTCACTTTAAAAAGTAATCTGATAATTAATATTAGGGAAAAATCCCATTTGGTCAATCTCGCTTACCGCCCCAGTTTTTACGTTCAATGTTCTCAAATAAATATTCTTTCTGTTTGTGAAGTTTTGAAAATCAATAAACCATTTTTGTGTTGTTTTTTTACCGTTACTGGTATAAGAAAACTTAATATCCCACCGCATATAATCATTGTTTTTAAGCGAGTAAGCAATATTATCCTGGTAAACCAAACTATTGCTTGCTTTAGATGCCGCAATATCAAATGGCGTATACCTTTGTCCGCCCGCAACAATAAATTTTGTATCTATCCCAAAAGAAGATTTTTTATTCAGGCGAAACTCCTTCCCTCCCAGAAAATTAGCCACATACCTGCTATCAAAAGCAGTACTCCGCCATATATTGTCGCTCCCGGAATAAGTAGATTGAAATAAAGAACCTGTAAATAAATAATAGAAGCCTTTGTGCAGAAATTTTTCTACTGTCAATTCAACCCCATAATTTTTCCCTTTCCCTTTGTTCTGTAACCAGGATTTATCAGGAAATCCGAAGCCTGATCCAGCATTTAACATACTAAAAGAAGAAGCAATGGTTTCAACTGCTGCATTGAATATATATTGCGCATATACTTCTGTTTTTATTCTTAGATGATTGGGGAAACTAATATCATACCCAGCAACAGTATGGATACTTTTCACAAAGTCAAGGTCTTTGTTTGTTAATTGCACCTGACCCAATGCGTTTCTATACTGATAAAAATACACGGGCAAAGGTTGCATTTGGCTATGTAATCCTGCACCAAAAGAAATGGATTGGTTGGGCTGAAACTGGTATTTGATATTCCACCTGGGTTCGATACTGGTAGAGCCATTCAGGCTGAGTGTTTGTAAGTATAATCCAAAATTGGTAAAAAGCATATTCGAAAACCGGTGATTCAGGTTCACAAAACCCTTAATAAGGGTAGTAGTTGTATTAGCACCAGTCAATTGTCTTAGCACAGAGTCTACATTAGGAATATACAGTTCGTGTAAGTTGAGAAAATTTATATCTGATAGCAAGCCAAATGTTAGCTGATTTTCGGGGCTGAGCTTTTTATTAAATGTATAGCCAACAGATAGCTTTGTCTGGATATTAGAAATATCGGTGCTTGTTTTATCGGCTTGCCCTTTGTTAACGATCAGTTCATTATACTTCGACTGAAACCCGGATATCGCAACTGTAAATTTGCCAGAAGTGTTTTTATCAAAGAAATACGTGTTGGTCATACCTATCACCCCAGTTAATGAATTGGTTTTACTGGTACGCGGATTCCCGTCATTAGTGGCATATAGGTTTTGAGATGAATCGGGCAGAAAAGTAATATGGCTCTCTCCTCCCAATCCGAAAATATCGAAGCTGCCTATTTTTTTGGTAACCAGGTGTAATTTAAAACTGGCATCCTGATAATAGGGAGTGGCTGTTCCTGTGCCTACATTCATCCCCAAAGCCTGGATGGTTGCTACCATTGAATAGCGGTAGTCTATAAGAAATGAAGATTTATTGTTTTTATTCAATGGCCCTTCCGCTCCAAATTCAAAGCCATTAAATCCCATTTGTCCCAGGTACTCATTTTTTTCATTGTTACCATTACGCATTCTAAGATCAAAAACCCCCGCAATTGCATTTCCATACTGAGAAGGGAATGCACTGGTCATAAAATCAGAATTTTTTAGTGTATTGGTATTTAATATGGTTACAGGACCTCCTGTAGAGCCAATGGTACTATAATGGTTTGGGTTAGGAATATCAATTCCATCCATCCGCCAAAGCACACCACTAGGAGAATTTCCCCTGATCACAATATCATTTCTGGCATCATTGGTTCCACTCACACCTGCAAAATTCTGGGCCATTCGACTGGGGTCATTTCGGGTGCCTGAATAGCGGGTAGCTTCATCAATGCTCAATTGCCTGGCGCTTACCAATGCGTTTTCATTGATGGCTTTATTTTTAGATTTACCACTCACCACCAATACATCATTCAATACTTTCACTTTTTCCTTCAACTTGATTTCAAGTACTACTTCTTTTGAAGAAGTGACTTCTACATTCTGTACCATAGCATCTTCATACCCTACCAGGCTTATTCGGATAGTTTGTCTACCTATGGGAACTCCAGATAATTTAAAGCTCCCCGCTGAATCAGAAATAGCCATTATGGCTGGTTTTATCCCGTCTACCTGAACAGTCACATTGCGTAATATATTACCCGACTGGTCATCCAGGATAAATCCCTTTATTGTTTGGGTAAATAATCCGCTTTGCGAAAAACCGGTTAAGGCAGATAACAGCAGTACAAAAATCAATAACCCTTTTTTCATAGTATTTCATGTATTTATACACAATGATACATTGAGGGTTAAACATGCAACCGGGTAAAAGGAGTGAACCGTGGTTTTTAAGGAGTGAATAGTGGAATTGAATAGAGGTAGCTTTGTTTTATCAATCCGAAACTTAATTATCCAAAAAATCTATTGTATACATTTTGAAGGATACCGGTTCTGCTATTTTCTAAAAATAGACTTAGGTAACATTGCATGCACACCTACATTTCCGTCTACTAATTGGGTAATATTTACATCTACCGCTACACTACACAGCATATATGCATCTGCCTGGGATAATTTCTTCTCCTCCATCAGATATTTTATCATTTCCCGAACTGCAATATGCGTTGCCGCATTCAGATCTCGGTCACAACCCATTGTTATGATATGAGAAGCTGTCTCAGCCCGGGGCCATTGCAATGATTTCCCTTTATGTACAATGAATTGCAGTTTTCCAATCAAGGATGTTTCAATAGCAGTAATGTCAACTTCCCCATTTCCCTGGGCAGCATGCCCATCACCTACCTCGAAAAGTGCTCCTTTAATATGAACTGGCAGAAAAAGAGAAGATCCTGTTACCAGTTCTTTATTATCCATGTTGCCGCCATGCACCCATGGCGGTGCACTATTCCAACGACCTGCCAATTTGGGTGGTGCTACTCCCATGCTTCCAAAAAAAGGACGCAATGGAAGGGTAATTCCTTCTGCAAAATCACCTGTCATTTTCTCCTTATCCAGGTGTATAATTTTTGTTTTCCTGTCAAATATTTCGTCAGATAAGAATCCACTGAGCCCAATAGCATTGTATCCATAAACAATCGGTAAATAAATGCTGTCTATATGCACTTCAAGAATATCTCCCGGCTCCGCTTCTTCAATATATACAGGACCGGTAAGCACATGTCCGCCTGGTCCGCGATCTTTTACGGACTGAACTGCAATCAATTCCTTCTCTATCTGATCTGCAGGTACACCTGCACTGATTAGTCGTTCCGGATTGGAAGTTAGTACGGTTCTGATTTTTACGAAATCACCTGATTTTATTTTGAGAGCAGGTTTCATTTCCGACCAATAGCTTCCCCATACAACTGTGCTATCTGTGGGATTCAAAATAAATGGATTAGAAACGGTCCCCTTTGTTTGGGCATTTGAACAAATAGTAAAGCTGCAAATAAACAGAATAAAAACAGCTTTAATTTTTACCGAATAAACCATATTGACTACGTTTAGAAGTTGTATAATTCTTTTGCCTATGGCTTAAGCAGTCAAATCGATAGATTAAATATACCTGAATTACCCTCATCCTTAAAAAAATAGTTTTAGGAAACGGTAACTGCTGATAAAAAATGACTTGAATCATCGAAAAGATATATTTACCATCTAAGTTCGGCAAGGACTCATTCGTGCTGCAAACCATATTAACTAAATTGCTATCTTTAAACTTAATCTTTCTGATCCCCGATTTGCATGAATGCTACCCTGATTTTATATATAATTCCCGTCTATTTTTTTTTATTAATGCTAATAGCCAGATTAACATCCAGGCATAATAAAGAGAACAGCTATTTTGATGGGGATCGATCTTCGCCCTGGTTTCTGGTAGCATTTGGGATGATAGGTTCCGGCATTTCAGCCGTATCACTGGTATCCATACCTGGCAATGTGGGAAATAATAATCTATATTATTTTCAATTTATACTCGGTACTATTGTAGGGTATCTTTTTATTGCATTTGTATTAGTTCCTATTTACTATAAAATGCAGGTGGTTTCTATCTATAGCTATCTTAAGGTTCGCTTTGGAAATATCACCTACAAAACAGGCTCCATGTTTTTTATCGTTTCCCAATCTTTTGGTGCCGCTTTACGTTTGTTATTATCGGTTAAAATACTACAATTGGCTTTTTTTGATGGAATGGGTATCCCCTACTATTTAACGATTATGATTGTGCTATTGCTCATCTGGTTGTATACACATAAGTCAGGTATTAAAACAATTGTATGGACCGATGCACTGCAATCCTTTTTTTTAATTACAGTAATCATTATTTCGATTATCTCGATAAAAAGTTCATTAGGCCTGAGTTCGGGTGCTTTATGGAAATCAATCATGGCACATCCATATAGTAAATTATTCAACTGGGATATTCATTCCGGCTCTCATTTTATCAAACAATTTATGGCCGGGTTATTAATTACGGTAGCACTGGTGGGGCTTGACCAGAGTATGATGCAAAAAACCCTGACTATCCAAAAAGCAGGAAATGCCAGAAAAAATGTTCTCAGCTTCAGTTTTTTTATAGCTGCTGCACAAACGCTTTTTCTGGGTCTGGGCATTTTACTATACCTGTTTGCTGAAAAAAACAGTATTCTTTTACCCAAAGAAAACGGGCAGTTTGTAAATACGGATGGGTTATATCCGTTTCTCACACTGCACTATTTTGGAAAATTGGGGGCGATTGCATTCTTTGTGGGTGTTGTAGCCAGCACTTTTGCTACTATTGATTCCTGCATTACGGCACTTACCACTGCCATCAGTTATGATTTTCTGGACATTGAAAAAACACATGCCGATAAAAGAAAACAAATCAAAAACCGGGTGTTATTAGGCGTTAACCTGATTCTTTTTATCATAGTACTGGCTTTCTGGAACAGCCATGGAGCCATCATCAATACGATTTTTACTATTGCAGGTTATACTTATGGCCCTATTCTAGGTTTATACCTGACCGGCTTATTTACGTCGATCAATTTGAAAGAAAAATGGGTGCCTGTTATTTGTGTGTTATCGGCAGTAAGTACCTGGGTTTTGAACCTGCTTAGTATGGATTTCCTACAATTCGATTTTGGCTTTATGAATATATTGGTGAATGCAGTTCTTACCATCGTATTTTTATTTTGTATAAAAAGGAATCCTCATGTACAGTTATCAGGAATATAGTATTATACAAAGCGCTTCTACTGTAGAAATAAGTAGTTGTGCCAAAATGATGGCAGGCTCTGATCCCTGGGTTAGATTGGGAATGAGTGAAACAAACTGTTTACAAGCATTTGAGGGCGACTATCGTGAATTGTATTTACTTAAGAAAGGCACTGAGATTGCCGGGTTTATTATTCTACAGATAAAGGGTAGTTTCAAGGGTTATATTCAAACGCTTTTTGTGGCTGAAAAATTCAGAGGAGAAAAATTAGGCAGTTATTTACTGGAATTTGCAGAAACCCAGATACATCAATATTCTCCAAATGTATTTATCTGCGTATCTGCATTCAACGAATCGGCTATCCGGTTATATACACGCTTTGGTTTTAGTTTGGTTGGCATTCTAAAAGATTTTGTGAAAGAAGGATATGATGAACTGCTTATGCGCAAAACAATTGGTCCAATGCTTGGCTACCATGGTAGTAAAAAATAAACCTGGTTATCTATACATAAAACGATACAAGTAATTACATGAAAAAATATTGCATTTTCACTATCATTTATCTTTTTAGCATTCATACCGCTTTTACACAAGGGGTAACTGAGCAAAACAAAGTCCGTATTGCAAAAGTGGATAGCATTTTATTATCACAGGTGAGCAGTCAAAAGATATCAGGAGCTGTTATTCAGATCAAAAAAGATAATCAGGTGATTTATCAACAGGCTTATGGATATGCCCAGTTATTTGATGACCAGCACGAGCCCTTGAAAGATCCGGAAAAGATGACAACAAGTCATTTGTTTGATATTGCTTCGCTTACCAAAGTAGTTGGCACAACTACTTCTATCATGTTATTGGTAGATAAAGGATTGATTTTAGTAGATGACCCGGTAGGAAAATACATACCTGCATTTACAGTTGGGGCCAAATCAGCTATCACTATCCGGCATCTTTTAACACATACTGCCGGTTTATATGAATGGTACCCTATGTATTACAGGGCGAAAAACAAGCTGGAAACTTTTCGGTTAATTGACGAACTCCCTCTTGCCTTTCCAGTAGGTAAGCAAAGAAAATACAGTGATTTGGGTTTTACAGTATTGGGAGAGATCATAGAAATTGTTTCCGGCGAATCGCTGGATCATTATATGCAGCAGCATATTTTTATTCCATTACAAATGAAGCATACTTCTTATAATCCGCTTCTAAACCAGAAAGGGGTAAGATTTGCAGCAACATCTATCGGCAATCCTTATGAAAAAAAAATGGTGTATGATTCGAGTTTGGGTTTTCAGTTTCCCGAAATCATTCATACCAGTTGGAACGGTTGGCGAAATTATACCTTGAAGGGAGAAGTGAATGATGGAAATGCCTGGTATGCCAATCAAGGTGTTTCTGGCGCAGCCGGTTTATTTTCAACGATTGACGATTTGCAGAAACTGGTGGATATGCTGATGCATGATGGGAAATCAGGGAATAAGACCTTTCTTTCTAAAAAAACAATTGATCTTTTCCTCACCAAAGATTCCTTTAACAATGGATTGGGTTGGATGATGGATCCTGCCAATAGCGTGATCAAAAACGGATCAGAGGGAAGCTTTGGGCATACGGGTTTTACGGGAACCAGTATAGCTGTGGTTCCGGAAAGAGGTATATCGATTATTTTATTAATTAACCGGCAGCAGGTGGGATTATTGGGGGGTAAGGAGTATTATAATGTTGGTCCGATAAGGCAGGAGATATTCAGGGTGGTGACTGGGAATTAGGGTTGAGTGTATAAATAACAAAAGCCCTATCTAAAGAAAGGGCTTTTGCGGACCGGACGGGACTCGAACCCGCGACCTCCGCCGTGACAGGGCGGCATTCTAACCAACTGAACTACCGATCCATTGCTTTTATCAATCGCTGATAAAAATCTTTATTTCGTTGCTTTTTGAGAAATCTCTCTATTTTCAAAGCTTCGTACAAGCAATAATCACTAAGTATTGAAATAAATAGTAATTAATAACTCATTAATGCTCTTCAAAACAGGTTGTTTAACCCGTTTTAAGGACGGCAAAGATAAGGGGAAACGGCTTTTTCAAACAAATCTTTTCTTAAAAAACTTGCAAGCCTTATTTTTACCTACTTAACCATATAATATGCCACAATACCCCAATAGACAGTTCCTGGATTTTGAGAAGCCGATAAAGGATGTATATGAACAAATTGAGGATACCCGTAAGCTGGCTGAAAAGAATCCTAAGATAGATTATACGGCTACTATAGAGCAATTGGAAAATTCTATTATTGAGATAAGAAAAGAAATCACTACCCATCTTACGCCTTGGCAGCGAGTTCAGTTAAGCAGGCATCCCGACAGGCCCTATACGCTGAAATATATCGAGAAAATGTGTACCAATTTTGTGGAACTGCATGGCGACAGGAATTTTAAAGATGATAAAGCCATGGTGGGTGGTTTTGCACAAATAGATGGAGAAACCATCATGATTATCGGGCAACAAAAAGGGATCAATACCAAGGCCCGTCAACTGCGAAATTTTGGGATGGCCAATCCGGAGGGATATCGAAAAGCATTACGCCTGATGAAACTGGCAGAAAAATTTAATAAGCCCGTTGTTTGTCTGATAGACACGCCGGGGGCTTATCCCGGACTGGAAGCAGAAGAAAGAGGTCAGGGGGAAGCTATCGCCAGAAATATTTATGAAATGATCCGTTTAAAAGTTCCGGTGATTATCGTAATTATCGGAGAAGGTGCGAGTGGTGGTGCATTAGGAATTGGTGTGGGTGACAGGGTTTTGATGATGGAGAATACCTGGTATACTGTAATCTCTCCTGAAAGCTGTAGTTCTATTCTCTGGCGCAGTTGGGATAAAAAGGAAACTGCGGCTGAGCAATTGCGTTTAACAGCAACCGATATGAAAGGGTTTGGTCTGGTAGATGAAATCGTTCATGAACCATTAGGTGGTGCACACTGGGATTATGCTGATGCAGCCAATATTTTGAAATCATATATTATTAAGAATTTAAAGGAAATAGAAAAGATAAGTCCCGAGCAAAGAACCATTGACCGGATTGAAAAATACGGTAAGATGGGATTCTGGGAGGAAATACCTGCCGATGAAGCAAATGCATAGCTATATGCATTGAACCAATTTACAGAAATCAAAAAATAAACCATAAACCATAAATTAGAAATGTCTTTACGTCAGCAACTGCATGGTACCGGTGTGGCGCTTGTTACACCTTTTACTTATGATTCTAAAGTAGATTTTAACGCATTGGGGAAGCTGATTGATGCTATCATTGCCGGTGGAGTTGAATACCTGGTAACCCTGGGTACTACAGGTGAAACACCTACTTTGGATAAGCAGGAAAAGATTGATATCATCAATTATACTTTTGATAAAGTGGCTGGTCGTGTCCCCGTAGTAGTGGGCATTGGGGGATATAATACTGCCGAGTTGATCAAAGACCTGCATTCCTTCCCTTTGGATAAAGCGGTTGCTGTTTTAAGCGCATCCCCCAATTATAACAAACCTTCACAGGAAGGTATTTACCAGCATTATAAGGCATTGGCCGAAGCTTCTCCCAAACCCATTTTATTATACAATGTACCTGGAAGAACCGGCAGAAATATGACGGCGGCTACCACACTCCGATTAGCCTCTGTTCCAAATATTGCCGGCATAAAGGAAGCCAGTGGAGATATGGCACAATGTGCTTTAATTCTCAGAGACCGACCAAAAGATTTTTTAGTAGTAAGTGGAGATGATGCTTTGGCACTTGCCCAAATAGCTTGTGGTATGGATGGTGTGATTAGTGTAGCAGCCAATGCTTTTCCAAAATCGTTTTCTGACATGGTAAGGTTAAGCCTGAGATACGATTTTGCTGCCGCCAAACAAATTAATGACATCTTGATTGAAGCATATGACCTGATGTTTACGGAAAATAACCCAGCAGGTGTAAAAGCTTTTATGGCTGAGCAAGGTTTATTAACCAATCATTTTCGTTTACCGATTGTACCACTGAGCGAAGAATTATATGCGAAAGTGAAAGTCTATCTTGCTAAAAAATAAGCATTCTTTTATTCAGTAAAAATCTGGACAACCCTCAGTTCCGTCTTTTGGGCTTTGCCAGGCTGGCTTTTTGTGCCTGGTAAATTCCTGAGTGCCCGCTAAAATAATATGCGAGAAAACAGGCTATTGCATAGTAGATAAGATTTTCACCTCCAAACAACTCAACTCCCATTATTGTGCAGGCAATAGGTGTATTGGTGGCACCGGCAAATACTGCAATAAATCCCAATCCAGCCAATAGATCAACCGGTGCGCCTGTTTGCATGGCAATAAAATTACCCAAGGCTGCTCCAATAAAAAATAAGGGGGTTACTTCTCCACCTTTAAACCCCGTTCCGATCGTAATTGCAGTAAATAATAATTTCCATAGCCAGCTAAATGAATCTGCACCTCCCGGATTAAAACAAGAGAGAATGGAAATACCTCCCTGGTGAGTGCTTTTTACTCCCAGGCTTAGATAATCCTGCGTGCCCAGTATAAAGGTTAAACCGATAATAATAGCCCCCCCTATCACCGGGATAATCCATTTACTATTTATCCATTTTTGGGAATATTTTTTTATGGCATGAGTAAGTGCAGAAAACCAATACCCAGCCAATCCGAATAAAATTCCGGCAAGGATTACTTTTGTTAATAAGAATATATCAAAATGAAAATAGGAAAGAAACACTTCCCCCTTTTCTACAAAATCAATATGGTATTGGGTATGGTGGATCCCCCAGGATGTACAGGTCAGATCAGCCAATACACTTGCTATAAAACAAGGCATTAGTGCTTCGTGCTTTATTCTTCCTACTGCTAAAACTTCCATGGCAAAAATCGCACCTGCTACCCGGGTACCAAATACAGCTCCAAAACCGGCAGCTATCCCTGCCATTAAAAGCATTTTTACATCTTCCGGTTGCAAGCGAAATTTTTTGGCAAAAAACTGTGCAATGCTTCCGCCAATCTGTACAGCCGTTCCTTCCCTTCCTGCAGAACCACCAAATAAATGTGTGATTAAAGTAGTAACCAATACCAATGGACCCATTCGCGCAGGGACTCCTGCACCGGGTTTATGTATCTCGTCAATGATGAGATTATTACCGGCATCTGAATTTTTCCCTAAGTATTTATATAAAAGATAAATGATAATACCTGCTACAGGAAGGAAAAATAATAGCCATGGATTGGCTACACGCAAATCGATTACTTTATCTAAAGACCAAAGAAAAAAAGCTACCATGCTACCCGTAACAACAGATAGAGGAAACACCAGTAAAGTCCATTTTACTAAGTGAGAAGCTACAAAAATTTGTTCTATAGAGTTTTTTAATCTTTTCATTCCTACAAATTATGTGTAAATATTACTAGCAATAGTAATTAATCTGTAGGCGTCATCAGCCCCGGCGGGCGGTTAAATAGGTGGAACACCATCACCTTTGTGATTTAAAGATATTGTTTTATCGGGGATTTGCAAAATCGGTGGTTAAACTGTTGCATGGTTATATTGCTTATAAAAATTGCGGAGAACAAGAGTGGCTGAGATTTCGCAGAGAATTGTTTCTTCTGCGTTAACTCTGTGTTCTCTTGTGCTCCGCGGTAAAAAAGATCAACATGTATTATCCTAAACTCCCAAACTCCACCCCTCTCTATAAGTTCTTTTCACAAACTGATTTGCCTCATCAAAATTCGTGATCCGCATATTAGGTCCATCCCATAATAGTTTGATATTACGACCGGGATAGATATCTTTTCCTTTCGCATCCTTCTTAGCAATATTATAACTGCGAATAGCGAGATTACCCATCAAAACACTTTCAGTAAGTGGCCCTGCAATATCAAAATTCGAGCTCAGGTTTTTTGCCTGTTCTGTTCCATAACCGGCAATCGCGGCTTCTACCCAGGCAGCATAGTGACCAGATTCGCCTTTTATCACACGAGAAACAGTTTGGGGAACAATCGTTTCTTTTGTGCGTGAAGTAGGTAATAGATTGGGAACTTTACCATAAGTGCCACAAGTCATTTTCCCTTTTGTGCCAATAAATATGGCGCCATTACCACCATCACCCATTATTTCATTCGGCTCCAGTTCATCCGGGCGATCGGGTTGAATTCCACCATCCATCCAATGTAGTTTTACATCGGGCTTTCCATTCATTCCTTTAAATGTAAGCGTGATGGATGATGAAACGGGACCTGATTCCGGGTATTGTCCGCGTGTCCAGTTTTGTACATAGGGTGTAGCTACGCTGCATTCTGCCGAGATGGGATATCCCAAACCCAGTACAGCAAATGCGGGAGCCATAATATGACAAGCCATATCACCCAATGCACCGGTACCATAATCCCACCAGCCGCGCCAGTTAAAAGGAATCAGTTTTTCTACATAATCTTTGTAGGGTGCGGTACCTAACCATAGGTTCCAGTCAAGTTCGGCAGGAACCGGTGGTTTGCCATCAGACCAGGGAATTCCCTGAGGCCATACAGGTCTGTCTGTATAGCAATAAATGGTATGAACATCTCCAATAATACCGGCATTGTACCAATCCTGTAATTGACGAACACCATCTCCGGAAGCACCCTGGTTACCCATTTGCGTAACTACCTTATAATTATGAGCAGCTTTGGTAAGCATACGTGCTTCATATATATCATGCGTTAAGGGTTTCTGAACATAAACATGTTTTCCCAATTGCATAGCAGCCATGGCCACTACTGCATGCATATGGTCGGGAATAGAAACTGAGCATGCATCAAAATTTTTATATTCTTTATCCAGCATCTCACGATAGTCTGTATAGATTTTTGCTTTGGGATAGCGTGCCCTGCTTTTTGCCGTTTGACGAGAATCCACATCGCATAGAAAAGCGATATCCGCTTTGCCACTCTGGAAAAAATTCCATAAGTCACTCTCCCCTTTACCACCGGCACCAATGCCTGCTACGGTAAGTCTGTCACTGGGAGCTGTAAAGCCCCTTCCTAATACATGCCTGGGCACAATGTAAAAACCTGCAGCTGCCAGAGCAGCATTGCGGATAAAGCTTCTCCTAGATGGTTCAGGTGTAGCGTTTGGTGTTGGTGATTTTTTTTTCATTGTTTTGGTTTTATAAATATGCAATTAATACTAGTTAATGCTTTTTGAACTTACGATAATTTGATGACTCCCTGATTCTACCCCTTTGATTATCCAGCATCCATTTACCTGATTTACCAACATTTTTTTTCGATCCATCACCAATTCGTTTTC
>CAIYKV010000117.1 GCA_903926855.1 uncultured Bacteroidota bacterium
AGTATTCAATTCAGAAATATTGCCAAATGCCAATCTATTGAGTAAAATATATCTGTCTTTTGTATGCGATAATTCAATATTCTTTATCAAGTCCCATCGCACCCCCACACCCATCTCGGATATGATCTGCACTGTACCTATATGAGATGTTCTGTGATAACTTCCATTATACCCGAAAAGATTCCTGCTTTCTCTTTGTCTGATCTGGTCGCCATTAATTGAGTCAATAAGAAAAAAAGTAAAGTTGGTATGCAAATCAAATTGGTAATTTGAGTAATAAATCTGGTTTTTAAAAAAGGACCCATCTTGTAAGGTAGTTATCAATTGTGCATTCAGGTTATTTCGAGCGGTTTGTCCACCCTCAGTACTATCAATAGCTCCGTAAAAACCAATCATTCCATCAGCTACTGCCCTGGAAGGAATTTGCCCAGAAGCATTCCATTTACTGCTAAATGCGGATGCGCTAACAATCAGGAACGTATTAGCAGATAGCTTTGCATTATATTTTGTAAAAAAATTGAATCGTTTAAAGCTCTGTGGATGATCAAAATATCCATTTGAATATGCAAATTCAGAAGCTACGTACCATGACTCCTGTCTTTGTTTTGCTTTTTCATTTAAGAGGTTAAAAATACCCAGGGCCCGATACGTATCAAACATCCCACCTTCCAGTTTAACTATATTGGAAGGAATGGCGTTTTTTGTTTTCACATCTACAAATCCTGATGTAGTAAAATTACCTTTGGCCGGATTGTATGGCCCTTTTTGAAAGTCAACTTCTTCAATTGTTTCCGGAATAATAAAATGCATATCGGCATACCCCTGTCCATGTGCATGCGAAACCATATTTACGGGCATTCCGTCTGTTGTAATATTGATATCGGTTCCATGATCACAATCAAAGCCCCGAACAAATATCTGCTCTGCTTTGCCCCCGCCCTGGTGCTGACCAATAAATAATCCAGGAATCATTCGTAACACTTCCTGTGAATTATTCAGGCCCCGCATTTTGATGTCTGTTTTACTGATTGTTTTATATTCGTCGCCTACTTTTGTATTCACCGTTATATTTTCCAGCAGAATATTTTGGAGTTGCAATCCAACCGGGGCGTCTTCGCTATACATAGAAAACGGGATAGTTTTAGTTTGAAACCCAACTGAAGAAATACGAAGAGAGTCTGTATTATTTATTTTATGTAATATAAACTTCCCCCGGATATTGGTTATTGTAGAATTATTTCCAGGAATTAATGTAATTGTAACTCCTTCTAATGGGCTATTAGTGGCAGCATCTACTATCGTTCCTTTAATTACTTTTTGAGCAAGTAGTGAACTACTTATCAAAAGCAGGAAACTAAAAAAGATTATTTTTTTACCCGGTTTGCAGATCATTTACATTAAAATTATGCGAGAACGGTGTCAGTATTCGCATATTGATAATAAGCCGCACATGCGCCTTCACTACTTACCATTGGAGCACCCAACGGATGTTCGGGTCTACATTTAGTTCCGAAATTAGGGCATTGTTTTGGCTTTTTAAGCCCTTTCATAATATCTCCACTAATGCATTCTTTATTTTCTTCAGCGAAAGGGATATCGATATTGAATTTTACACGTGCATTGTACTTTTTATACCTGTCATTTACTTCATACCCGCTTTGTGGAATATTCCCAATACCCCTCCATATTCGATCACTGATTCCGAACACTTCATGAATCGTATCCTGTGCCATCTGGTTACCTTCCCTCTTTACATTTCTGGCATATTGGTTTTCGACCGTAAACTCCCCTTTTTCCAATTGTCTTACCGCCATCAGAATTCCCTGCAAAAGATCTACCGGCTCAAAACCCGTAACAACAATGGGGCATTGGTATTTAGCAGCTACCGGAAAGTATTCACCAATACCCATGATAGTACACACATGACCGGCAGCTAAAAACGCATCAATCTTATTTTCCTTATCACTTAAAATCGCTTCCATAGCAGGGGGAACCAATACATGTGAAGCAAGAATGCTGAAATTATTCAATCCGATCTTATCAGCCTGAACAACACTTAAGGCATTGGCTGGAGCGGTTGTTTCAAAACCAACAGCAAAAAACACCACTTGTTTATCCGGGTTCTTCAATGCAATCTGCACTGCTTCTAATGGAGAATAAAGAATTCGTATATCTGCCCCTGCAGCTTTTGCTTCTAAAAGACTTTTTTTACTACCAGGAACCCGAAGCATATCTCCAAAAGAGCAAAGAATGGTATCAGGCTGTTCAGAAAGAAAAACAGCTTCGTCAATAATACTTACACTAGTCACACAAACAGGGCAGCCTGGGCCGTGCACCATCGTAATCATATCAGGCAACATTTCAAGTATACCATTTCGAACGAGGCTATGTGTTTGCCCACCACAAATTTCCATTAAAGTCCACGGCCTTGTGGTAATCGCATGGATTTCATTGATAAACTCTTTCACCAGCTCAGGATCTCTATATTCAGATAAATATTTCATGATTGTATAAATTTGGATCAGGTAATATATTATTACGAAAATGATTCTAACTCGCCCACTTCTCCCATATCTTTCAGATAACTGAAGATCTTTGCTGCTTCTACTTCATCAACTTTACTGATAGCTACGCCTACATGTACCATTACATAATCTCCAATAACTGCATCTGGGATCATACATAAATTGATTTCCTTTTGTATTCCTCCAAAACTTACCCGCCCTGTTCTAAAAGTATCATCTAACTGAGCGGTAATGGCTATAATTTTTCCGGGTATGGCTAAACACATAATTATTAATTTACAGAGTGATAAAATTTTGCTCCAATACGGCTGTCTCTTTTTCGTTGATAATAGTAGATTGATTCGCTATCTGATAACATGCTAACTGACCCAACCCGATATTTTCGTCATTCGGGCTTACTTGCCTATGAAAATAGGCTCTTATTTTTTTTCCTACTTTATTTTGAATCATATCTACCAACAAAGCATTTTGAAAAACTCCTCCGCTAAAAGCAAGCCTGTCTATAGAAAAATAATTGGCTTGTTCTTCTATGGAAACTGCCAGAGAGAAAAATATTTTTCGAGCTATATATTCTTTGCTTTTTCGTAATTCAATATCTGCCAGAAAATATTTAACAAAAGCAGGCCAGTGCAACGTATTATTCTCTATTGGCAATGGATAATTTATATCTATCTCTTCCTGACAATTTGTTGCATAGGATTCCAGAAGCATTACTGCCTCTCCTTCATATGAACTAACCGGACAAATCCCTAAAATACAAGCGAGGGCATCTAAGAATCGTCCCATTGAACTGGTAAGTATTAATTGATCCTGGCGAATCATTTTAGAATAATATTGCCATTCGGCAATAGAAAAGTATTTTTCAATCATTCTGTTTGCAGATGGGAAATCTTTAAGGATACTCAACGCAGACAATCTTGGTTCTCTGCTCATCTTATCGCCTAATAATTGAGGGAAATATTCCAAATGGGCAACACGTGTCATGATATTCTCCAGAAAAATAAAACTTTCACTTCCCCAAATCTGCCCATCTTCCCCATATCCTGTTCCATCCCAGATAAATCCAAGAACAGATATATGGTTTCGAAGCAAATCATTTTCCGCAAGCACTGCCCCAAAATGAGCTTTATGATGTTGAATAGCAAAGGCAGTTCCAGGATAAGTTTCTTTGCTAAGTTCTTTGCCTGTTTGAGAAACAAAATAACCAGGGTGTTTATCAATCAGAACTACGCCTTGTTTCGCTTTCAATAAATTTGACATTTGGTAAAGCGTATGCAAATAGCTCTGCTGAGACTCCAGTGTTGCCTGATCGCCCAGGTACTGGCTAACATATACTTTGTTTTTATGCTGAATAGCAAATGCACTCTTTAATTCGCCGCCGGTCGCTAAAATAGTTTCCCTGGTTTTTGGAAAAAAATGAGGAAAATAGTTGGGGGCCAACCCACGACTTCTTCGCAGGATTATTTTCCTCCCGCCGTCTGTAAACCTGATCACACTATCATCCTGGGGAGTAACAATGCGCCTGTCATACGTAAGCACCATGTCGGCTACTTCAAATAAGTTTTCCAAAGCCTCTGAGTCCTCATAAATAATGGGAGACCCACTGATATTTCCACTGGTTGCTATCAGCGGTTTTGCAAACTGATCAGCAATCATGCAAAGCAAGGGAGTATATGGCAGCATGAGCCCAATGCTGGTCAGGCCCGGGGCTATGCCAGACGCAATAATACCACTGGCAGGTTCCTGTTTCATTTTACAAAGTACAATAGGTGCCGCTTTACTCTGTAATTCTTCGGCTTCAAACCCTCTGATGACTACATCACCAGATGCCATAGCAAGGGTAGGATATAATAAGGCAAATGGTTTAGAAGGCCGCTTCTTCTTAGTACGCAAATTTTGAATAGTACCGGCATTTGTTGCATCACAGAGTAATAAATATCCTCCAAGGCCCTTAACTGCCACAATCTTTCCGGCCACACAGGCATTGCTTACTATACCAGGAATTTCATTCTGTTGGCAACTATATTCTGTTTCCGGATTGCTATACAAATGCATTTTTATAGCACAATCAGCGCAGGAATTGGTCTGGCTATAATGACGGCGGTTATGTATATTACTATACTCATTCCAACAGCTTTCACACATTACAATATCAGCCATTGTTGTGTTCTCTCTATCGTAAGGTAGTTCTTCAATAATTGAGTACCGGGGACCGCAATTAAGGCAGGTAGTAAACGCATACCCGCTCCTTTTATCAGAGAGGCTGGTCAGTTCATTCTTACATTCCGGGCAGATGGCAATATCCGGGGTAATCATCATATTAGGCTCCTCGTGGTTGCTACTTTGTTGAATAGTGAAGCCTGAATATTTTTTAGTATTGACTAACTGAATGCTATGCTCGGAAATAATTGCATTTTGGGGTGGGTGAAATATGAGTTGATTATAAAAATTTCGGCCCTGATCTGCATAGGCATTCATTTCAATGAAAAGGCCATTGACAGTATTGTTTACATAGCCAGTGATACCCATTTCTTCTGCAAGTCTGCAAACATAGGGGCGAAAACCAACTCCCTGCACAATGCCATTGATATGAATGTGAAACGTATGTTTCATGATTTTACAGAGAGTTGCAGGGTTTATGTTAATTCGGCAACAGGAACTTTTGCCTGTAACCATTCGTACCATTGATCAAGTCCTTGACCCGTTGTGCAGCTTACCTCCAATATTTCCAGTTTATGATTCACTTTTTTGGCATTGGCTTTTACTTTATCAATGTCAAAGGGCACATAGGGAAGTAAATCGATCTTATTAATAATACAGAGAGTAGAAGAATAAAACATATCAGGATATTTCAAAGGCTTATCATCTCCTTCAGTTACACTAATGATAACCACCCTTTCCTTTTCACCCAAATCGAACATAGCAGGGCAAACCAGGTTGCCTACATTCTCAATAAACAAAACTGAATTTTCCTGTGGCCGCATACCTTGCAATGCATGCAATACCATATGTGAATCAAGATGGCATCCTTTACCGGTGTTGATTTGTGTAACTTTTGTACCGGTAGCATGAATCCTGTCGGCATCATTAGTTGTTTGCTGATCACCTTCAATTACAGCAAACTTAAGTTTATCTTTAAGATCAATCAGTGTTCTTTCTAACAAAGAAGTCTTGCCAGAGCCTGGCGAGCTTACCAGGTTTAATGCAAGAATATTTTTTGCATCAAAATACCCCCGGTTCCTTTCGGCCAGCAAATTATTTTGGTGTAATACATCTTTTTCAACATCCACAATTGTTTTTGGAGAAGGATGGGGATGATCATGTGTATGCTGCTCGCCATGTTGATGGCTCGCATGTTCGTGATCTCCAAAATGATGTATTGCTGAAGTAGCGTCAGTATCGCATCCGCAAGTTGCACACATAAGGTTGATTTTATTGGTATAAAAAATTACTCAGGAAACCACCAGCGATTTTACCCTAAGTTCTTTGCCCTGGATAATAGAAATTAAGTGTTCCCCACAAACCGGACAGGGATCATAATAATGCTCAATAGGGAACTCTGCATCGCAATCATTACATTTTGCTTTCGCTTCAATGAGATTGATTTTTGATATGGCATTTTCCAGGATGGTATTTCTCACACCCTGTTTCCAGGCAAAATCCCAGGCACTCATTTCAATTCCACTCATGCTGCCAATATCCATTTCAATTTCATCTATAATACTAGCATTTGCATGGGTAGCCTGTTGCTGCGCTATTTCTATAACGCTCATTACAATAGACAATTCATGCATGGCCTAGTTATGACTGCTTTTTTCCTTGCGGCGCAGGTACTGAACATATACAATAGTGGCTACCAGTATGCCATAGGTAACAA
>CAIYKV010000118.1 GCA_903926855.1 uncultured Bacteroidota bacterium
GTATCATTTCCAATTACAGAGAAAATAATGGTTCCTGCACCCATTGAAACAGAATTGATCGCCACATTTGCAGCGCCTCCCATTCTATATTCCATATGTTTCAGAGAAACGACAGGCACAGGTGCTTCTGGAGAAATTCTGTCCACACTGCCCCACCAATATTTATCAAGCATAACATCCCCTACAATCACCACTTTCATCTTACTGATGTCTGCAAACAGCTTCGTAAAATTCATCAGGATTCTTTTTTAGCGTTTCGAACTGCAAGATAATACAAAGGAAGCCCAAATAAAGTAATCGCCAATCCCCATAATGAGTAGGTAGGCGATGCCCAAACCAATCCACAGCAGAATAACAGGGCCAGAATAATATAAATAGCCGGCAAAATCGGGTACCCAAATGCTTTATAAGGTCTTTCTGCATCGGGCATTTTTTTACGGAGAATGAAAATGCCTACAATCGTAAGTATATAAAATATCACCACAATAAAAGAAACCATGGTTAACAGATCACCATATTTTCCACTCAAACAAAGTATAGATGCTACTAAACACTGTATCCATAAAGCATAACCAGGTACTGCATTTTTATTTAACTCTCCCGTTTTCTTAAAGAATAAACCATCTTTTGCCATGGTATAATAAACCCTTGCACCTGCCAGTATTAATCCGTTGTTACAACCAAATGTTGATACCATAATCATCACTGCAATCACAATGGTTCCGGCATTTCCAAAAATAGCATTGGCTGCAGATACGGCTACCCTGTCATGTTCTGCATACGCAATGGATTGCAATGGCAACACATTCAGGTACATCAAATTAGCTGTGATATAGATCAGTGTAACAATTCCGGTTCCAAAGAAAAGGCTGAGCCCTATATTCCTTTGCGGGTTCTTGATTTCACCGGCAATAAAAGTTACATTATTCCATGAATCACTACTAAAAATAGATCCAACCATGGAGGCAGCAATAGCCCCTATCAAAGCAGCTCCTGAAATAGATTTCCATCCGGTAGGTTGCAAAACACCTGCTGCATCTTTAGCCCCATTATCCTGCATGGCTGTAAAACCCGTATGCCAGTTCTCGGACCAGAAACTTTGTTTAGCCAGTAAAAAACCGAAAATGATCAAACCAAATAGTGATAAGAGTTTGGTGACTGTAAAAGTGGTTTGTATCAGTTTACCACCTTTCACTCCTCGTGTGTTGGTATAGGTTAGAAAAACGATCATACCTATGGCCAATAATTGCGCTGCGGAGATCTTTATAAAACCCAGGTCAGCGATGATATTACTTTCCCCAACAGCAGGTATCAGGTAAGAGGTAAACCGACTGAATGCCACCCCAACCGCAGCAATCGTAGCCGTTTGAATCACGGAAAAAAAACTCCATCCAAATAAAAATCCAACCAGTCGGTTATATGCTTCCTTCAGGTATACATATTGTCCGCCTGCTTTTGGGAACATGGCACTCAACTCGCCATAACTAACAGCGGCTGTAATGGTCATGAATCCCGTTATGAGCCAAACGAGTATTAACCATCCGGCACTGCCTACATTTCTGGTAATATCAGCACTTACAATAAAAATACCTGAGCCAATCATGCCGCCGGCTACAATCATAGTGGCATCAAATAATCCAAGGGTTGGCTTAAATTTTGGGGTTTCGCTCATATAAAAAAATCCCGCTGTTTATAACGGGATTTGAAGATAATAAATATGATTGAAGTTTTATTTCTTCTTCTTATACAGTTCGTTAAGCCCCCTGATTACATCTGGAGTAATATCATATACACTGTCTTTCAGGTACATAAGATCGGGTGAACTCGAAAAGATAAAAGCATATCCTTTATCCTTATTATATAATTTGAGGTAATCTTCTATTTTCTTCTTAACATCCTGCAGTTTCTTAAATTGCTCATCCTGAAACTCATCACTCATCATTTTTTCCTTGCCCTGGAACGCTTTTTCCATTTGCATAAGCTCCTGCTGCTTAGATGCCTGTTCTGCCTGAGAAAGCGATTGAGCTACTTTCTGGAAATCCTGCAATTTCGAATTAAAGATATTCTTCATCTCACCCAGTTGCTTACTATTTTCCTGTCCTTTGGCCTGAAGTTGGTTTTGAATCTCTTTAAAATATTCAAATTGGGTTTGAACTGAATCCCCTTCAAAATAAGCGATTCTGAAATTTCCGCTGGGAACGGATTTAGTAGAAGTGGTTGGGGAGTTTGCCCCTTTGGCTCCTGAAAAATGCAGGTAAAACAATATCCCAACTGCAACAACCAACACAATATTTAAACCGAGTGTAAAATTTTTCATCTCAAATTTTAATGTTTAACCGCATATTTCACGGGTGATAGTAATAGATTTTAGTTGAACACATGATCCCATTGACTTTACCAAAATTACAAAGTTTACCTACAGTCAGATGTTAAAAAAGTAGGAAGCTTTCACTTCCTACTTATTAAAAAACATCTTACTATTTATTTTTCAGAACGCAACTATTCGTCTTCATCAAAATTCATGGCTTCACGGGTAGTTGCCAATACTTCATATTCTTCCTTGCTTCCAACGATCATATTATCAAATTCTTTCTGACCGGAACCGGCAGGTATCAAATGACCTGTAATTACGTTCTCTTTCAGACCCAGCATCAGATCAGCTTTACCTTGAATGGCAGCCTGACTCAATACCTTAGTCGTTTCCTGGAATGAAGCGGCAGATATCCAGCTTTGTACACCTAATGAAGCTTTGGTAATACCCAATAATACAGGCGTAGCGGTGGCGGGTTTTGCATCTCTTACTTCAACCAGTTTCTTATCACTTCTGCGGAGAATAGAATTTTCTTCTCTCAATTCACGCAGGGTAATAATCTGACCGGCTTTCATCTTAGCGCTTTCACCTGGCACAGTGACTACTTTCTTATCGTAGATTCTGTCGTTCTCTTCAATAAAGTCAAACCTGTCTTCCAGATCCTCTTCCAGGAATTTGGTATCACCCGCATCAACAATCTCAACCTTCTTCATCATCTGGCGAACAATTACCTCAATGTGTTTATCATTAATTCTTACACCCTGTAAACGATATACTTCCTGAATTTCATTTACCACATATTCCTGAACGGCAAATGGTCCCTTGATCGCAAGAATATCTGCCGGTGCAATCTGACCATCAGACATTGGTGTACCCGCTTTCACGAAATCACCATCCTGTACAAGAATCTGTCTGGTCAATGGAACCAGGTATTTCTTCACCATACCATCTCTGGACTCTACAATAATTTCACGGTTTCCACGCTTCACGTTTCCAAATGCTACCACACCATCAATTTCACAAACGATAGCAGGGTTACCCGGATTTCTTGCTTCAAATAATTCAGTAACACGTGGCAGACCTCCCGTGATATCACGAAGTTTACCTAATACACGTGGTATTTTAACCAGTACCTGTCCGGCTTTCACTTCATCCCCTTCTTCAATGGAAATATGTGAGCCAACCGGTAAGTTATATTGCTTGATATCTTTTCCTTCAACAATAATGGTAGGGATCTTGGTTTTATCTTTTGTTTCGATAACTACTTTCTCGCGGTGACCGGTTTGTTCGTCACTTTCATCACGATAAGTAATACCATCCAATACATTTTCAAATTTGATCTTACCATTCAGTTCAGCGATGATAACGTTGTTAAATGGATCCCATGTACAGATCACATCTCCTTTTTTAACCTGCACCCCATCCTTAATATTCAGGGTTGCACCATAAGGAACGTTATTCGTAATCATCAAACGGTCATTCTTAACATCCATGATCCTTACTTCACCAGTACGACCGATAACGATCTTCACTTTTTGTCCTTCGTTATTTACGGTATCAACCGTTCTCAAACCATCAAATTGAATAGTACCATCAAACTTAGCCTGTAAGGTAGATTCTACAGAAGCAGAACCTGCTACACCACCCACGTGGAAAGTACGCAATGTTAACTGTGTACCGGGTTCACCAATAGACTGTGCTGCAATAATACCCACTGCATCGCCTCTCTGTGCCAGGTAACCTGTTGCCAGGTTTTTACCATAACATTTTACACATACACCACGTTTGCTTTCGCAGGTAAGTACAGATCGGATTTCTACGGTTTCAATACCGGCATCTTCAATATTCTTTGCATCATCATGTGAAATTTCTTCACCTGCTACAATGATCAACTCATCAGTTACCGGATGGTACACATTATGCAAAGAAGTTCTTCCTTCAATTCTGTCGGATAGTGGTTCAATGATATCTTCGTTATCTTTTAATGCAGTCATTGCATTTCCACGCAGTGTACCGCAATCTTCTTCAGAAATCACTACATCCTGTGATACGTCCACCAAACGACGGGTCAGGTAACCTGCATCCGCTGTTTTCAAGGCTGTATCCGCAAGACCTTTACGTGCACCGTGGGTAGAGATAAAGTAATCCAATACGTTCAGTCCGCCTTTAAAGTTAGACAGGATCGGATTTTCAATTACTTCACTTCCGGTACTTCCGCTCTTACGAGGTTTGGCCATCAATCCACGAATACCTACCAGCTGTTTCACCTGTGTTTTACTACCACGGGCTCCGGAATCCAGCATCATGAATACGGAATTGAATCCTTGTTTATCGATCGTCATTTCACGAATCAGGCTCTCTGTGATCTTCATATCCACACGTCCCCAGATATCAATAACCTGGTTATAACGTTCGTTATTCGTGATCAGACCCATATTATAACTTTCCCAAACTTCTTCTACTTCTGCCTTGGCTGAATCCAATAATTGGTTACGGATTTCAGGAACAATCAGATCGTTTACACTAAATGATAATCCACCACGGAATGCCATACGGAATCCCAATGTTTTAATATCATCCAGGAATTTAGCCGTTTTAGGAACATTGGTGATTTTAATGATATCCCCAATGATTTCACGAAGACTTTTCTTCGTCAGCAATGCATTGATATAACCAACTTCAACGGGTACATGCTGATTAAACAATACACGTCCAACTGTTGTATCAATCAGTTTTTTCACCAATACTCCGTTTTCACGAACATTGGTTTTTACTTTGATATTGGCATGCAGGTCAACACGGTTCTCATTGTAAGCAATGATCACTTCATCCATACTGTAGAAAGACATACCCTGTCCCTTTACAATTTCATCGCCAATGGTTTTCTTTCCCTTGGTTATATAATACAGTCCCAATACCATGTCCTGGGAAGGAAGGGTAATAGGTGTACCATTCTGCGGATTAAGAATATTGTGTGATGACAACATCAATAACTGGGCTTCCAAAATAGCTGCATTGCTCAAAGGCACGTGCACCGCCATCTGGTCACCATCGAAATCGGCGTTGAATGAAGAAGTTACCAATGGGTGAAGTTGAATGGCTTTACCTTCTACCAGTTTTGGCTGGAACGCCTGGATTGACAGACGGTGAAGCGTTGGGGCCCTGTTCAACATAACCGGGTGACCTTTCAAAATATTTTCAAGGATATCCCAGATCACAGCTTCTTTACGATCAACCAGTTTCTTGGCTGATTTTACTGTTTTCACGATACCTCTTTCAATCAGTTTACGGATAACAAATGGCTTGAACAATTCAGCAGCCATATCTTTTGGTAAACCACACTCATGTATTTTCAGTTCTGGTCCAACCACAATTACCGAACGACCAGAATAGTCAACACGTTTACCCAAAAGGTTCTGACGGAAACGCCCTTGTTTACCTTTCAGAACATCTGATAAGGATTTCAAAGCACGACCGCCTTCTGCTTTAACGGCATTTGATTTACGGCTGTTATCAAATAAAGAATCAATCGCTTCCTGAAGCATACGTTTTTCATTACGCAGGATTACCTCAGGTGCTTTGATCTCCAATAATCTTTTCAAACGGTTATTACGGATGATCACACGACGATACAGATCATTCAGATCTGAGCTGGCAAAACGACCACCATCCAATGGAACCAATGGACGCAGTTCCGGTGGAATAACCGGAATGTATTGCATTACCATCCACTCAGGGCGGTTGGTAATACGTGTGCTGGCATCACGGAATGATTCAACCACACTCAATCGTTTTAAAGCATCCGCTTTACGTTGTTGTGAAGTTTCTGTAGCAGCTGCATTACGCAAAGAGAAACTCAAACCATCCAGGTCTATTCTTTCCAATAAAGCCTGAACCGCTTCTGCTCCCATTTTGGCAACAAATTTTTGTGGATCATCTTCCGGAAGGTATTGGTTATCCTTTGGTAAATTATCCAGAATATCCAGATACTCTTCTTCCGTTAACAGGTCGCCCATGCCCAGGTTCTCTTTCACACCACCCTGTATTACCACATATCTTTCATAATAAATGATCGTCTCTAATTTTTTAGAACTCATTCCCAATAAATAACCAATCTTATTAGGTAAGCTTTTAAAATACCAGATATGAACAACCGGAACCACTAACTTGATATGGCCCATGCGCTCGCGACGAACTTTCTTTTCAGTTACTTCCACACCGCAACGATCACAAACTATCCCTTTATAACGGATACGTTTGTATTTACCGCAGGCACATTCATAATCCTTTACCGGTCCAAAAATTCTTTCGCAAAACAAGCCATCACGCTCCGGTTTATAGGTACGGTAGTTAATGGTTTCAGGCTTAAGTACTTCCCCAAAACTTCTTTCCAGGATACTATCAGGTGATGCCAAACTGATTGTGATCTGGGAGAATGTTGGTCTCGGTTTATTATCTCTTTTGATTGCCATATTTGATTCTTTGGCTGTTGCTATTCGCTTTTGGCTATTAGCACTGGCCTGTTTAATGTTATTAAATTTTATACAGAAGGAAGAAAGCTGATAGCCAAAAAGCTAACAGCCAACAGCTTCTTCTATTCAAATTTCAGATCCAATCCCAATCCTCTTAATTCATGTACCAATACATTGAATGACTCTGGCACACCCGGACGTGGTATATTATCACCTTTTACAATGGCTTCATATGTTTTTGCACGGCCAATGATATCATCAGATTTCAGTGTAAGCAATTCCTGCAGGATATTGGCAGCACCATATGCTTCCAGTGCCCAAACCTCCATCTCACCAAAACGCTGTCCACCAAACTGTGCCTTACCACCCAGCGGCTGCTGAGTAATCAAGCTGTATGGTCCGATTGAACGGGCATGCATTTTATCATCTACCATGTGGTGTAGTTTGATCATATAAATCACGCCCACTGTGGCTTTCTGGTGGAAACGCTCTCCTGTTTCACCATCATAGAGATAAGTATGTCCGTTTCTTGGAATACCTGCTTCAACGCAATATTCTTCAATCTGGTCAGTAGATGCACCATCAAATATCGGTGTGGCAAATTTCAGACCCAGACGTTTACCTGTCCATCCTAAAATGGTTTCATAGATCTGTCCAAGGTTCATACGAGAAGGTACACCCAATGGATTCAGTACAATATCTACCA
>CAIYKV010000119.1 GCA_903926855.1 uncultured Bacteroidota bacterium
GAGACCAGGATATTAAAAATATTGAGTTGAAAACTTTGCGTGAACAGATTAGTTATGTGCAGCAGGATGTTTTTCTTTTCAGTGATACCGTAACCAATAATATCAGTTTTGGTCTTGCAAAGACCGCCAAAAAAGAGCTGGTAGAACAGGCAGCCATTTTTTCAAGTGTACACAAAGAAATACTGGGATTTAGTGAGGGATATGATACCATGATAGGGGAGCGGGGGGTAACATTAAGCGGCGGACAAAAACAACGGATTTCCATAGCAAGGGCCTTGATCAAAGAACCAGAGATCATTGTTTTTGATGATTGCCTGAGTGCTGTTGACGCCAAAACAGAAAATGAAATTATCGGGAATTTGAACAGGTACCTGCATGATAAAACAGCGATTATTATTACACACAGAATATTTTCCAGTTTCCCTTTTGATAAAATTATTGTTCTCGAGAATGGTAAGGTATCAGAACAGGGTAGCCATGCAACATTAATGGCGAATAATGGCTATTATGCCGAGTTATACCGGCTTCAACTCACAGAATTAGGGCAGGAAACTAGTTTGGATTAACCAATTCCGGAAAGCCTTTTCAAACATAGTATCCTAAAATTTTGGTAATTCTGAAACAATCCTATATTTGTGCACTTTAACAGGAATTGCTAAAACCAAAAACTAATAACTGTGGCGTACGAGAACAATGACAAAAAAATGGAAAGTGTTTACAGCAAACGAATCAGAGCTGGCAAGAGAAGAACCTATTTTTTTGATGTAAGGGCAACCCGTGGAAACGATTATTTTCTGACCATTACCGAAAGCCGCAAACGCTTTGATGATAATGGATATGACAGACATAAGATTTTCCTGTATAAAGAAGATTTCAATAAGTTTATCAAAGCATTAGGAGAAGCGATTGATTATGTGAAAACAGATCTGATGCCTGATTTTGACTTTGATGCTTTTAATCATGAATATGCGGAAGGTGAACCTGAAGGCGGTTCTGGAGAAGTAGAAGCAAATGGTCATGAATCACAGGCCCCTGTTTCTGAACCGGTAGCTGCACCGGTAGCCGTTGCCCCAACTCCCATCACTGATGCTGCGGCTGCAGCCAATAGTGCTACGGAAGAAGTAGACAAATGGTAATCTCTGACAAGTAAAACTTACGGATAAAAGTAAAAAGCCGCTTTCAAAAGAAGCGGCTTTTATATTGATTTCAACATCCATATATCACATCCGTTATGTCCGGAATTACCCATCGGTGATTTCAGATAAGTAAACCCAAATTTTTCATATACACTTACCGCTTTTTTTAACTCCGGCATTGTTTCGAGATATATTTGATGATAGCCCAATGCTGCTGCCATATCAATACACTGGCTAATCATTTTTCTGCCCAATCCCAATCCGCGTGCATCCCGATTCAGGTACATTTTTACCAGTTCGCAAGTGCCTTCTGGTAAATCCTGCGTAGGGTAGATGCCAGCACCTCCCAATACAATACCCTTATTTTCTGCCACCAGGTAAAAACTTCCTTTTGTTTCAGAAAATAATTCAAAAAGATGATCGGTAGACGCATCATAATAAACCGTGCCTGGCTTATTCGCTCCAAATTCCTCTAAAGAACTTCTAATAATTGTAGCAATGGCCGAGTTATCCCTGGGTTCAATTGGTCTTATCAGAATCTGATCCATACAATCCTTTGAATCACTAAATAATCAATCTATTTTTTTCGGAATTGCTTAAATGCGTTAATCAATCCATTGGTAGAAACATCATGAGAGCTCACAACTGCATCGTTTACCAGTTCAGGTAAAATCTGGTTAGCCAGTTGTTTACCCAATTCTACTCCCCATTGATCAAAACTGAAGATATTCCAGATAACTCCCTGTACAAATATTTTGTGTTCGTACATCGCAATCAGGCTACCCAAAGAATACGGAGTGATTTCTTTTAACAAAATAGAATTGGTGGGTTTATTGCCCTCAAATATCTTAAATGGAGCCAGTTTTTTGATCTCGTCTTCCTTCTTATCCACTTTCATCATCTCCACTTTCACATCGTTCTCAGATTTGCCATTCATTAATGCTTCTGTCTGGGCAAAGAAATTAGACAATAGTTTCACATGATGATCTCCAATCGGGTTATGACTGATAGCAGGTGCGATAAAATCGCAGGGTATCAATAGCGTTCCCTGGTGTATCAATTGATAAAATGCATGTTGCCCATTGGTTCCCGGTTCGCCCCAGATAACCGGGCCGGTTGCATAATTAACCGGGTTACCATTTCTATCTGTGCTTTTTCCATTGCTTTCCATATTGGCCTGTTGTAAATAGGCCGAAAACCGGTGCATATATTGGTCGTAAGGTAAAATGGCTTCGCTTTGTGCACCAAAAAAATTGGTGTACCAGATCCCAATCAATGCCATCAATACCGGTATATTCTTATCAAATTTCTCTTTCCTGAAATGTTCATCAATGGTGCTGGCTCCTTTTAATAGCATCTCAAAATGATCATACCCGATAGTTAATGCGATAGAAAGACCAATCGCACTCCAAAGAGAATACCGACCACCCACCCAATCCCAAAACTCAAACATACTGGCTTTATCAATTCCAAATGCAGTCACTTCTTTTTCGTTGGTGCTAAGTGCCACAAAGTGTTTGGCGATATAGGCTTCATTACCCGCTGTTTCCAGAAACCAGGCCCTTGCGGTGTGTGCATTGGTCATGGTTTCCTGGGTTGTAAAGGTTTTGGAAGCCACGAGGAAAAGGGTTTCTTCCGGTCTCACTTTTTTCAGCACTTCACTAATATGCGATCCATCTATATTACTTACAAAATAGGTTTCCAGTCCTTTTTTCCAATATGGTTTCAAAGCTTCTGTTACCATAACCGGTCCCAGATCACTACCCCCAATTCCAATATTTACAATAAACCTGATTTTTTTACCAGAATACCCCTTCCACTTGCCTGTATGCACTTTTTCGGTGAATTCTTTCATCTGGTTCAATACTTTCCGAATCCTGGGCATTATGTCTTTTCCTTCTACCAGGATAGGCGTATCTGAAAAATTTCTAAGGGCGGTATGTAAAACAGATCTGTTTTCGGTTTCATTGATCTTGATACCCGCAAACATATCATGTATGGCCTCTTTCAATTTACAGTCTTCGGCCAACTGTAATAAAAGTTGCAATGTTTTTTGATTGATGATATTTTTTGAATAATCAAAAAGCATCTCCTCAAAAACAATCGAAAATTTTTGAAATCTCTCCGGGTCAGCAGCAAACAGGTCACGCATTTGCCTGCGACTCATTTCTTCTTCGTGATGCTTTTTTAATAAAAACCAGGCCTGTGTATTTGTGGGATTAATTCTAGGTAACATATCTGACTCTTCTTATATCAATTGTTGATAATAACTCATTTCCAATTATTCAAACCTTAGGTATTTTATAACCCATTAATCACTTCGATTGTTTGATTTACCTGAACGGGACTGATATCCAAATGAACAACTACCCGAACCTGGGTTGATGAGATGGCTATCACAAATATACCCTGTTCCTTCAACTTAGCCGCCAAAGCCGGCGCAGTATATCTGCCTTTCACTTCAAAAATGACGATATTGGTTTCTACAGGGAGTATAGTCCCAATAAAATCCTTCTCCTGTAAAACCTTAGCAATCATTTGGGCATGTGCATGGTCTTGGGCCAACCGTTCAATATTGTGCTCAAGCGCAAAAATACCGGCAGCTGCAATAAAGCCCGCCTGTCTCATTCCTCCGCCAAATACTTTGCGAATACGGCGGGCCTTTTTAATAAAATCTTTTTTCCCGATCAACACACTTCCCACAGGCGCACCCAATCCCTTACTCAGGCAAACAGAAATGCTATCAAATATTTCTCCATATTGAGCGGGAGTCTCATTTTTAGCTACCAGTGCGTTAAATAAACGGGCTCCATCCAGGTGTAAGCTTAAATTGTTTTGTAAACAAGCCTCCTTAATTGACTGAATATCATAAAAATTATAGCAGCTCCCGCCACCTCTGTTTGCTGTGTTTTCAAGAGAAACTAAGGTAGTGACAGGCTTATGTACATCATCCGGATTAATCGATTCTCTCACCTGATCAGCGGTAATACGACCACGATTCCCTTCTACTAAACGGACTGAAGCACCTGAATTAAACGCAATTCCGCCCCCTTCATATTGGTAAATATGGGATAATTTATCACAAATTAGCTCATCGCCTGGTTGGGTATGACATTTAATGGCAATCTGGTTGGTCATGGTGCCACTGGGACAAAATAATGCGGCTTCCATCCCAAAAAGCTGAGCAGATAAGGCTTCCAGCTTATTAACAGATGGATCTTCACCAAAGACATCATCCCCAACCGGGGCATTTCTCATCGCCTCCAGCATGGCCGGGGTAGGGCGGGTAACGGTATCGGAGCGGAAATCGATCATAAGTTTGCGAAGATAAATGGAAACCGAAGTCTGAACTCCGGGATTCGGTTAAATTTTTATTCAGGTTCTTGGGTAAATACTGCGTTTTTTTGCCCATTTTCATAAGTTTTTCCACAAAAACTGGCATAATCCGATGTTGCAACGTACTTTTGCAGGCTTCCAAACGAACGATTCGGAAAATTAACGTATCCCTTACAGCGTTTATAAAACAAAAGGGGTCTTTCTATCGTTTATCAAAAACAAGTAATAAGAAATCATGAGGCAGCTCAAAATCGCAACACAGATCACCAACCGTGATTCCCAGGCCGTTGAAAAGTATCTCCAGGAAATTTCCAAAATTCCAATGATCACCCCAGAAGAGGAAACGACGCTGGCCCAAAGAATTAAGATGGGCGATCAGAGAGCGCTCGACAAACTGGTACAGGCCAACTTACGTTTTGTGGTTTCTGTGGCTAAGCAATACCAGCACCAGGGCCTATCACTCAGTGATCTGATCAATGAAGGGAATCTGGGTTTGATCAAAGCCGCTCAGCGTTTTGACGAAACCAAAGGTTTTAAATTCATTTCCTATGCAGTTTGGTGGATTCGTCAGTCAATCTTACAGGCTTTGGCCGAACAGGGAAGACTGGTTCGTTTACCTCAAAATAAAATCGGCACTTATAATAAAGCCAATAAAGCCTATATGGCTTTTGAACAGGAACACGAACGTGAACCTTCTACAGAAGAACTGGCTGAAATTCTTGAAATGAGTGAGACCGAAATCAATAATATTTTCCAAAGTAATACCCGTCACACTTCTCTTGACGCTCCCGTTCATGAAGCCGAAGATGTAGCCATGGGTGATTTGCTGGAAGGTAGTGATGATACAGATGAAGATGTAATGAAAGATTCCCTTCGCGAAGAAATCCGCAGGGTATTGAAATCATTAAGTCCACGTGAAGCTGAAATCGTAAACGCCTATTTTGGCCTGGATGGTGAAAATGGTGTAACCATTGAGCAGATTGGTATGAAATACGATTTGACCAAAGAACGTATTCGTCAGATCAAAGAAAGAGCTATCAAACGTTTACAGAAAGCTCGTTACAGCAATGCATTAAAAGCCTATTTGGGATAATACCAGGGTAACCTTAATACAAAGAAACCCTTCTGATATTACAGGAGGGTTTCTTTTTAGTATACAATCCATGAAAAAAAGGTTAATTATAAGTGAGGAAGCATTCATTCATGATTCTCAAATACCTTTACTATTGAAGTCATGATTATCCCCAAATAAATCTGCTTTGTGAAAAAACATGGAGCTATTAACTGAAAGGGAATGATATTTTTGTTCGTCTAAATAAATAAAGCGTATGGCAACTGAGGCTATCGAAAAAGTACATGTCTTAATCATTGGTTCCGGTCCCGCAGGATATACGGCTGCTATTTATGCCGCAAGGGCTAATATGAAACCGGTATTATACCAGGGCATTCAACCCGGCGGACAATTAACGATTACCACAGAAGTAGAAAATTACCCGGGTTATCCCGAAGGAATACAAGGTCCTGAAATGATGGTTCATTTTGAAAAACAGGCAGCCAGAATGGGAGCAGATATTCGTTATGGCATTGCCACAAAAGTTGATTTCAGCAATCAGCCTTTTAAAGTATGGATTGATGAAGAGAAAATCATTGAAGCCGATGCTGTTATCATTTCTACCGGGGCATCAGCTAAATGGTTGGGTTTACCCAGTGAGGAAAGATTGAATGGATATGGTGTTAGTGCCTGCGCTGTTTGTGACGGTTTTTTCTTTAGAGGGAAAGAAGTAGCGATAGTGGGAGCAGGGGATACAGCCGCGGAAGAAGCTATGTATCTTTCTAAACTCTGTACTACTGTGCATATGCTGGTTCGAAGAGATAAAATGAGGGCAAGTAAGGTAATGCAGGATAGGGTGCTGAATACGCCCAATATCAAAGTTTATTGGAACTCCGATACAGACGAAATCCTGGGTGACAAAAAAGTAGAAGCCGTTCGTATCAGAAATAACCAGACACAGGAAACGCAGGATGTACCCGTAAGCGCTTTTTTTGTAGCCATTGGTCACCAACCCAACAGCGATATCTTCAAAGAATGGATTACTATGGATGAAACGGGTTATATACAAACCATCCCCGGCACATCCAAAACCAATATAGAGGGGGTTTTTGCCGCTGGAGATGTTCAGGATAAAAACTACCGCCAGGCCGTAACCGCTGCAGGCAGTGGATGCATGGCAGCCCTTGATGCAGAAAGATATCTTAGTGCGAAAGGAACCATTTAATTAAGAGGTTAACGAGTTACGCGTTGCGTGTTACAAGTTGCGCGTTACGGGTTGACAATATATTTTCTCACAATTAACCCGTAACGCGAAACACCCAACACGCAACTCATCCACATGCTCTCCATCCATCTCCATAATATTATCATTTTTGCTCATCATGGTATTTATGAGGAGGAGAAACTGTTGGGGAATCATTTTGAATTGAATATTTCCATTCAACATTCTCCGGAACGAATACCTGTGAAGCATTTATCAGATTCTATTGATTATGTTTCCGTGTATGAACTGGTAAAAAAAAGAATGGAAATCCCAACTCCTTTATTAGAAACCGTGGTAACTGAAATGGCAGTAGAAATATTGAAACAATTTGCACTTGCTGAACAGGTATCCATCTCTATCAGAAAAATGTATCCGCCAATACAGGGGATCTCCGGAAGTGTGGGGGTTAGTTTTGAACTCAATCGAAAAGAACTATAATATAATCTGGCTATGAAAAGATTATTTACTGTATTGTTATCTGTGCTCACCGTAACGGTTTATTCACAGGATATCAGCAGTCTGTTAAAAGATGCGGATAGTTTTGAGAAACAACAAAAAGAAGCCGAAGCCGTTGATAAATACAAACAGGTATTGGTTTCAGATCCTGTTCAAATGAAAGCCCTGGTTAAATTGGCCGAATTGAATGTGATACTCGGGAATATACAGACAGAGAAAACCAACAAACGACTCTATTTTGAAACCGCGCTATCATTTGCAAAAAGAGCTTTGGATGCCGATAATAATAATGCGGATGCGAATTATGTAATGGCAATGAGTGCGGGCAAGATGACGGATGTGGAAACGGATAACCGTAAAATTGTGGCTTATGTAAAAGACGTGAAAACCTATGCTGAAAAGGCATTGGCTATTAATCCCAATCATGGAAAAGCCAATTATGTACTGGGTAAGTGGCATTATGAAATGACGAATTTATCCGGGATCAAAAAAATTGCCGTGAAACTTTTTTATGGGGGTTTGCCCGATGGAAATATCGAGTCGGCTATTCAGTACATGGAAAAATGTAAAACACTGGAACCCTATTGTGTACCTGATTTTCTTGACCTCGGTAAAGCTTATAAAGACAACCATCAACCCACACAGGCTATTGAAACTTTAAAAAGACTGGTTAGATTACCCACCCGAACTTCAGAAGACCCTATATTAAAAGCAGAAGGCAATAAATTATTAGAATCACTACAATAAATGATATGGAATTAGTACAACAATTTGAAGAAGCCGTTGCCAATAGTAAAACCTTATCAGAAAAACCTGATAATGAAACCCTATTAAAACTCTATTCTTTATTCAAACAGGCAACAGAAGGAGATAATACAGGTGAAGCCCCATCCAACGCCTTTGATTTCGTTGCAAAATTCAAACATGAAGCATGGGCAAAACTTATCGGAACTTCGAAAGAATCTGCGATGCAGGAGTATGTGGATTTGGTGAAAAGGCTAAAAGGAACTAAGGCTAATTAACAATTAGTAATTAATAATTAGAGTGTGTTCATCATATTCTCTTCCCTTTCCATTTACCGCTCCTGATATACCAGAATGATGGAATTAAAATAGTAGTCCAGTAAATCCATTCACTGGCCCAACCATAGGTAATCGGCAATTTCAATTTTTCAAGAACAGTATATACATATATACAATAAAATGTAATGGCTGCAATTTCAGATAACAGGTTCATCTTTGAATTACCTGTTCCGGTAACTGCGTTCATCCATACTACGGAAATTGACATAAAAACCAATGCTGAAGAAACCACACGCAGTACGGGAATAGCTGCCTGTATAAAATCTTCGCCCTGTCCATATATTGAAAGAAATGCATGCGGAAAAATGTTCAGGAAAGTACATACCAATAAAGCAAAACCCAGGCTCCATCCCATAATCTTATAAATCAGTTTTTCTACATCCTGGTGCAATTTTTGTCCGATTACATTACTAACCATCGTATTGGCAGTAGCCGCAAAAGCCCAGGTAAAACAACCAAAGAATCCGAATATATTCCGCATCGTATTGGATATGGCAAGGTCCCTTTCACCATGGTGCTCAATCAGTATATAAAAAAACTCCCAGCTCATAATACTGATGGCATGTTGCAGTATCAGCGGATAGGATTGTTTCAGGATGAGTTTGATATTGGCCATGTCAAATGCCCAGTTCTTGAAAAGATGCAACTGTTTGGTAATTCCATTCATCCGGATAACGATAAAGATCACTGCCAACCCGGCAAACTCTGAAATAATAGATGCATAGGCAGCTCCATTAAATCCCAACTGGGGCATTCCAAATTTTCCATAGATCAATGAATAATCAAAAAACACATTGGTAATGGCTTCCGTAGCGGTTCCGATAATCAGGTACTTGCTTTGATTAGTACCCACTAACAAGGCATTACGCATCTGGTACACATATAAAAGCGGGAGACCCAGGATCCGGATATGGAGAAAGCTAACCGACTGTTTCACACTTTCCGGATCATGCAATGACCAGCCCAGTACAACCGGTGCCACAAACCAGGTGATCAGGATTCCAAAAGCAGCAAAAACAAGGGATACCCGGATACCCTGTGAGAAAAGATTACCGATGGCATCAATCCGGTTCTCACCGGCCCGCCTTGAAATCAGGGCCTGGAGTCCATTATTTAAACCATGACCCATTACAGCAAAAATCAGGTAGTAGACCCCGGTAATACCGGCAAGGGCCAGCGCACGCTGCCCTAGTCCGCCCAGGAATATATTATTGGTAATAAAATTGATTTGGGGTACAATGATGGAAGCCGTTATCGGTAGCGCGATACTTAGAATCTGTTTATTGCTGATATTTACCCTCAGGTTCAGGTCGGTGGAATTACTGGCCATAGTATGCCGCAAAGCTACTAATTTGCAGTTTCTATCGTTTGTATTTTGCTGATATGGCTTTTTTTATATCATTGTATTGTAATTAGCAACCATGACCTCTAAAAGGATTAGTTATTATTCAGAAACACAGGGCCCAACCACGATTACCACTGCCGATCAATTGATCATTGAAGTAGGTCGCCAGCATGTTGCCTGTATGGTGAAAAGCGCAGTTTCTAACCAGGTGGAATCATTTGAACTTTTTCAGCCCGATCACCAGGATAAAGACTGGGCTGCTATATTTATTGAAATCAGTGCATTTTCTCAACTGATCAATAAATCCTATAGCAATACACATATCTATTATAATTTTCCCGAAGCATTAATCATACCTGAATCAAAATTTACCATGGCCAGTGGCAAAGCCTATCTTGACCAGGTATATGGAGAAAATAACCGCGATCCGTTTGCCTATGAAACATTCAGTTCAAATGTTTCTATGGTATGTGTGTTTCGGGTGAATAAAATATTAGGTGATACTATGCGCCAGCGATTTCCATCACATCGATCTTCACATGTATACACAGCATTTTTAAATAGTGTTTTTGCAAGGGCTTTGCCGCAGGATAGTTTTACTTCCATTCGCTTTTATAGCGGCCATTTCATCGTTGCTGTTTTTAAAGATAAAAAGCTGCAGTTGATTCAGTCATTTCATTTCGAAACCGATGAAGATATCCTCTATAACCTCCTCAATATTATCCGGCAATTTGAACTGAATCCTGACTATTCGGTGGTAGAAATCAGCGGAGAATTGGATAAATCATCTCCTATGGCCCAACAATTGCCTGATTTATTCGGAAAGATCAACTGGGATAATTGCGGAGAAGAAGGCATTTTCAAAACCATATTGGGTAAACAACCCGCACACTTTTTTACGCCCTATTATAAACTGGTGGTATGAGAATCATTTCAGGAAAATGGGGGGGAAGAAGGATAAGTCCACCGGCTCAAATGCCCCATACACGTCCCACTACCGATATCGCAAAAGAAGGACTTTTCAATATTCTGCAAAACAGGATGGACTTGTCTGGTATCAAAACACTGGATTTATTTGGTGGAACCGGCTGTATCAGCTATGAGCTGGCTTCCAGGGGAGCTGCTGAATTAACGATTGTTGAGAAGGATACGACTATGCATGCTTTCATTAAAAAGAATCTAGACATGCTGGGTGCGGAAAATTATAAAGTACTCAAAATGGACGTATTTTCATTTTTGCAAACGGCTACCGAATCTTTTGATCTCATATTTGCCGGGCCTCCTTATGCTTTAGGTAGTATTGATGAATTACCCAAGATCATCATTAACAGGCAACTGATTTCCGAAAATGGCTTTTTTATTCTGGAACATACCCCAAGGAATACATATACAAGTTTTCCGGGATTTAGTTTTCAGCGCAATTATGGATCTACTTTGTTCTCTTTTTTTATACATACCTGATGCAATCACCCATTTTTATAACTGGTATAGGAACTGATGTAGGCAAAACCCTGGTTTCCACAATAGTTACCGAAGCCATCTGCGGTAACTATTGGAAACCCGTGCAGGCCGGGTTTGCAGATGGAACTGATGCCCAATGGGTAAGTGCACATGTATTGAATACACAATCCCAGGTATACCCGGAGTTGTATCGATTAGAAACACCCGCATCTCCACATATAGCTGCCCGAAAAGAAGGAAAGGAGATCAGCGCAAAAAGCATAGTTGAGAAATCCAGGGAATTGCTCAGCATCTCTGGTAAAACGCCATTGATTATAGAAGGCGCAGGCGGATTATTGGTTCCGTTATCCCCTAACCTGATGGTTGCCGATCTGGTAAAGGAATTAAACGCAAAACTGATACTGGTGAGCAGAAATTACCTGGGAAGTATTAATCACTCCTTCCTTACAGCCAATTATTGCAGGTATCTTGGACTGGATGTAGCGGGCTGGATCTTCAATGATGATTACCTTAGCTATGAAGAGGAAATTGTTGAATGGAGCGGGTATCCTTCCATAGGCAGTATCCCGGCAATGAGAGAGCTGACGAAAACAAGCATTCATGAGCAGGCAGAGAAAATAAGAGAATCTTTACTAGTACACCTCAAGTAGTAACATGACAAAAAATGCATTGAGAGAACAGTATTTACGTAAACGCAAATCCATAGAACCGAAAGAAAGGTTTCGGATGGATGATCTTTTATTATTACAATTTCAGCAATTCAATTACGAAACAGTCCATACGCTTTTCACATTTTGGCCCATAGAAAATACTGCCGAACCAAATACACACTTGTTTACCGGCTATTTACGACATATGGTTCCGGATCTTCACATCGCTTATCCGGTTACCAATACCCTTACACATGAGATGAACGCAATATCCATCCATGAAGAAACCATATACAGAACAAACGCATGGGGCATTACTGAACCAAAGGAAGGATCTGTGATACCTCCTGAACAGGTTGATCTTGTTTTGGTACCGATGCTGGCTTGTGATAAAAAAGGATTCCGGGTAGGATATGGAAAAGGGTTTTATGACAGATACCTTGCCCAATGCAGAAAAGATATTGTTAAGATAGGGTTTTCGTATTTTGATCCTGTTGAGAAGATCACAGATACAGATCAATTTGACGTACCTTTATCTTTCTGTATCACACCGCAACATATCTATGAATTTTAACACGATATTCCTTAAATCATTCCGTGTTTTACTGCTACCGTTGGCTATCCTGTACGGACTGATCATTATTATCCGCAATTATTTGTTTGATAAGCAATACCTGAAATCAGCAGAATTTAATTTTCCCATTATCTGTGTAGGAAACCTGGCTGTGGGTGGAACCGGTAAATCGCCCATGGTAGAATACCTGATCAGGCAACTGCGAAAAGATTTTAAAATAGCTACCCTCAGCAGAGGATACAAACGCAAAACAAAAGGCTATGCGCTTGCGAATGAATATACTACCGCATTGGAAATTGGAGATGAACCCATGCAGTTTCATATCAAGTTCCCGGAAATTGCAGTGGCTTCCTGTGAAGAAAGAATCGTAGGAATTCCCCACTTATTGCAGGATGTTCCAGGTTTGCAGGCAATCATATTGGATGATGCATTTCAGCACAGATCAGTAAAAGCCGGATTAAACATACTCTTAACAGAATACAGCAATTTGTATTCTCAGGATATATTCCTGCCCACCGGGGATCTGAGAGACCAGCGTTCTTCTGCAAAAAGGGCGCAACTGATTATCGTAACCAAATGCCCGGAAAACATTTCTCCCGAAAAAAAACAAAGAATCATTCGCCAGTTACGGCCAACGGCCACGCAAAAAGTATTTTTTACAACCATTGAATACGGTACTCCTTATCATATTTTTAATATCGGTGATGAATGGCATCTTACCCCGAGAGATGAAGTATTATTGGTATGTGGAATAGCCAACCCCAAACTTTTAAAAGAATACTTACTGGAAAAATCGCATACGTATTATCAGCAGGATTATTCAGATCACCATATTTTTTCTATTGATGACCTGAATGAAATCAAACAGATCTTTACTGATATTAACGCAAAAGACAAACTCATACTAACCACAGAAAAAGACGCGGTAAGACTTGCCAAATTCACAGAAGAACTGGCCAGTTTACCCATGTATGTTTTACCCATACGCCATCGCTTCCTGTTTGAGGAAGGTGAACAATTTAATGAGCTGGTAACTGATTTTATCAGGAACTTTAGCTTCAACCCTGTTTTATGAACAAAAAGAAATCAAAACAAAAATCAAAATCAAAAATAACCGCACAACTTACCCTGAAAGGGAAACTCGAAGTAACCCGCTCCGGTATGGGTTATGTTGTGGTAGATAATACCCCGGGTGATGTGCTGGTAAAACCCGGCGATTTTAATACCGCTCTTAATGGCGATACCGTTAGGGTAAAAGTGATCAAGGAAAATATGCGCAGCGGAAAAAAAGAAGGAAAAATAACCGAAGTGGTTACGCGCAAGCAAACAGAATTTACCGGTCACCTGCAACTCTCTACCAATTACGCATTCTTTATTCCGGATACAGATAAACCCATGCCCGATCTGTTTATTCCATTAACAGATATTAATGGCGCCAAGAACAAAGACAGAGTTGTGGCCCGCCTCGTTAAATGGGATAAAGATGATAAAAAACCCGTTGGTCGTATCGTAAGTGTTTTGCTACCAGAAGACGAGAACGATGCTGCCATGAAAGAATTACTGGCCCAGGCCGGTTTCCCATTATCTTTCCCGGAAGATGTATTGGAAGAATCTGAAAGACTACCCCATGTGCTGGATAGTGAAGAAATCAGGAAAAGAAGAGATTGTCGTGAAATACTCACATTTACCATTGACCCGGCAGATGCAAAAGATTTTGATGATGCCATCTCCCTCAGAATATTATCCAATGGCATGTATGAGATCGGTGTGCATATCGCAGATGTAAGCTACTATGTTCATCCGGAAACCGAACTGGATGAAGAAGCGTACAAAAGAGCAACTTCAGTCTACCTGCCCGACCGGGTAAACCCCATGTTACCCGAACGGATATCGAATGAACTTTGTTCACTTCGGCCGCATGAAGACAAATTTACCTTCTCTGCTATCTTTCAAATGAATGCAAAAGGAGAAGTAAAACAATACTGGCTCGGCAAAACCGTGATCCATTCAGATCACCGGTATGCCTATGAAGATGTGCAGGAAATCATTGAAACAAAAAAAGGCGTGCATGAAGAAGAAATTTTGCTGTTGAACGATATTGCACAAAAATTACGCAGGACACGTTTCAGTAAAGGGGCTATCAATTTCTCTTCGCAGGAAGTTCGTTTTAAACTGGATGAGAAAGGAAAACCGATTGGTGTAATGGTGAAGGAAAGTAAAGAATCTCACCAACTGATCGAAGAATTTATGCTGCTCGCCAACCGCACGGTAGCCGAAAATGTGGCAAAACTAAAGATCAATAAAAAACCATTGCCATTCCCTTACCGTGTGCACGACCAGCCTGATCCGGATAAACTGGCCCCCTTTATTGTATTTGCGAAAAAGCATGGGTTTAGTTTTGATACATCCAGTCCGGAAGCCATTGCCAAAAGTTTTAACAGCATGCTGGCCGATGCCAAAGGGAAACCTGAGCAGCATGTACTGGAACAATTGGGTATCCGTACCATGGCCAAAGCAATATATACAACGGAGAATATCGGGCATTATGGATTGGCATTTGATTATTACTGTCATTTTACTTCCCCTATACGCAGGTATCCGGATGTACTCGTACATCGTGTATTGGAATCGATTTTGGAAGACAAGCCCATGATCGATAAAAAAATGGAAGAGAAATGTAAACATAGCAGTGAAAGAGAAAGAGCTGCTATGGAATGTGAACGTGCGGGTAATAAATACAAACAGGTTGAGTTCCTGAAAGATCATTTGGGTGAAGTGTTTGAAGGAGTGGTTAGCGGTGTATCCAGTTTCGGTTTCTGGGTGGAAACAGTGGCGCATAAATGTGAGGGATTGGTAAGTATTGTGGGCTTATCAGATTATGATGATTTCCGTTTGGTGGAAGGAGATTATAGCCTGGTAGGTAGAAGAAGTGGTCGCGTTTTCAGGATGGGAGACCCTGTTTGGATAAAAGTAATCTCCGCCAACCTGGAGAAAAGACAATTGGATTATGAGTGGGTAATCAATGGTGGTGGAGAGGGGAAAGTGAAAAGCAAAAAATAAATCTCACACAAAGGCACGGTTTGGGGCACTGAGGAATGGAATGGTAGTTGCTGCTGATTGTACAGATACCCTGAACCTCTAGACTCAAAATTGTATACCAAAACATCCAATCAAAACAAATCAAACCGTGCCTTGGTGCCCTAGTGTGACTCATCCCTCTCTTTCCACAAACCCAATCCCATACCTCTCTAGCTCCTCCAACACAGGCACATAAATTCCCGGAACGGTAGGGATATGCAAACCGGTTTCCCTAATCTTCCCTTCCAGTATCAGTGAAGCAGCAATCCCCAAAGGCAACCCCACGGTTTTAGCCATCGCTGTATGCACACTATTTTCACCCGTAACAATCAATTCCGCAATTATTGTTGCTGATTCCATCTTCCCCATATTATCCGGCATAGAATACCCAATCTCATGCACCATAATAATCAAATCCTTATCCTCCGGTTGCAAAGCCCATTTTTTTTCCAATATCCATTGTAATACATCAGCCGCAGTGCAATCCCCTTTATTAATCAGGCTGGTATCAGATAATCCGAGGAATTCAAATTGTTTTTGCTGAACAGGAGATAAATCATTTACTCTGACACCCGTTTTTCTGAAATGCATCTCAAAAAAAGATGCAATGGATAATCCATCTGTATGAATCAATTCCACTTCATCCGTTAATCCTATTTGAATAACGGTATTCCATCCTTTGCAATAATCCGGGTGACGTAAAGTAGTTCTGATAAAACTGGTCGCTTCTTCCATTTCATAAATTGGGATATAACCCAAAGAATCACGGTTGGGATAAAAGCATAGCGGGCCTTGTCCCTGTACAGTCAACAATTCACAATCAGAAAAAAGCGTTTGGTAAGACTGCTTTTTCAATTCCCCATTCTCCAGATAAACCGCCCCGGCTTTTCCGGCAATAACCACATTACGCGGGTTCCAACTGAATTTATAATGCCAGGGATTCGTATCACTTTCTGCTGCCACCAATCCACCACAATGCGAACGAAAAGAATGAATCTTGCCGCCGGATGATTTGATCCGATGAATCATTTGCATTGCACTCATATGATCAATTCCTGGGTCCAATCCCATCTCACAGAGAAAAAGAATACCTTTTTGCTGAATCTCATTGGCTAAAAGCTGAATATCAGGGTCAGTATAAGAGGCAGTTAGAAAATGTTTGCCAAAATGAAGACAGTCCAAGGCCACCATATATTGCAAAGAAGGAGGTAATAAAGCAATCACCACATCTGCAGAACGCACCAGCTCCTTTCGCTGCAACCCGTTGGTTATATCCAAAGCCACTGCCTCTGTTAGTGGATGGTTTCCCAGTTTTGTACGGATAGCATCGGGATTAACATCCGCTACGGTAATTTTCCATTGTTCAGTTACGGCTTTCTGTTTCAGGAAGTCGATCAGCACCGATGCGGATTTACCTGCCCCAAAAAGAAGAATATGTTTTTGCGTGTTCATCACCCTAAAGATAAACACTTGCGGGTAAGGAACAGAACTGTAACATTTATCCCGTTCAATCGTCATATGGAAAAACCTAGATATGAAAAATTCCAGCCTGCTTCTACTGATGATACTATTTAGCTGTGCAAGCCTGTTTGCACAAAAAACCGTGCATGATGCCAATGCCCAACCCAGAAAAGTTCACGGATACCATGCAATTGAAATCGGCGGAGGAGTTGATCTTTATCTGAGTCAGGGTAATGAAGAAGCAGTAGCAGTAAGTGCGACAACAGAAGCATACAGGGATATGATACGGGTGGAAGTGGTAGACGGGGTATTAAAAATAGGTCTGGAACCAGGCAGTGGTTGGAAAATGAACTGGGGAAACCGCAAGATGAAAGCCTATGTATCTGCGAAGGAACTGGATGGGATAAAAGCCGGGGGAGGATCAGATGTATATGTTGACAACGAAATTCATAGCAACAATTTACAACTCCGTTTCTCCGGAGGTTCTGATTTCAAGGGCAAAGTGAAAACGGATCAGTTGTCATTACATGTAAGTGGTGGATCAGATGCTTATATTTCCGGGCAAACCGAGAAAGCCCATATTATTGCGAGTGGAGGAAGCGATATTCATGCTTATGATCTGAATACCAATTTTTCTACGATTGAAAGCAGTGGGGGAAGTGATATCCATATTACCGCCAATAAGGAGATTCATGTTACGGCCAGCGGGGGAAGTGATGTGTATTATAAAGGGAATGCATCACTGGTGAGTAATAAAGGAGGCGGATCGGGTGTGAAAAGAGTGAATTAGAAATTTTACAACTCTATACCAGAAAGGGTTTCCGCGAAAATGGAGGCCCTTTTTGTTTATCAGTCTGTAATGCCCAAAAATGAGGAGAAAAATGTGCTTTCAGGCATTTCACAACTGTGGATAAAACCCCTTAAAAAACAGCCCTTTTTCTGCCCATTCCGCCCCGAAAAAAGCTATCTTCGCCATCCTGTAAAACAGGTGTGTATTACATCCTGTAACCAGTCTAAATTCAGCACCAGAACCTAAACATGGAAGAGAACCAGTTACCTCAGCAAACGAGCGATAACGATCGCATCATACAGGTAAATATTGAAGAGCAAATGAAGACCGCTTACATCGATTATTCGATGTCTGTGATCGTTGGTCGGGCATTACCGGATGTACGGGATGGTTTCAAACCCGTTCACCGCCGTGTTTTGTACGCCATGAATGAACTTGGCAACAACAGCAACAAACCTTATAAAAAATCTGCCCGTATTGTAGGGGAAGTTATGGGTAAATATCACCCGCACGGAGATGCTTCCATTTATGATACCGTTGTTCGTCTTGCCCAGGAATGGACCATGCGGTATACCCTGGTGGATGGTCAGGGTAATTTTGGCAACCAGGATGGTGATCCACCTGCTGCCATGCGTTATACCGAGGCCCGTTTGCAGAAGATAGCTGAAGCCATGCTGGCAGATATTGAAAAGGAAACAGTAGATTTTCAATTGAATTTTGATGATTCATTACAGGAACCCACCGTTTTACCTACCCGTATTCCCCAATTACTGGTAAATGGTTCATCCGGAATCGCCGTAGGTATGGCCACCAATATGATGCCCCATAACCTGGGTGAAGTGGTGGACGGCTGTATTGCCTATATCGACAACAGGGATATTACCATTGAAGAATTAATAGAAATTATCAAAGCACCTGATTTTCCTACCGGAGGTATTATTTACGGAATGGAGGGTGTAAAACAGGGATTCTTAACAGGTCGTGGCCGGGTAGTCCTTCGCGGAAGATGCCAGGTAGATACCAAACCCAGCGGACGTGAACAGATTGTAATTACCGAAGTACCTTATCAGGTAAACAGGGATGCACTTACCGATCGTATTGGCCAACTCGTAAATGAAAAAACAGTTGAAGGCATTGCCCATGTGAACAATGAAAGCAATATGCGCGAAGGAACGCGGATTGTTTTGGACCTGAAAAGAGATGTGGTTGCACAGGTAATCATTAACCAGTTATATAAGTTTACCGAATTACAAACCAGTTATGGTATCAATAATGTGGCTATCAGCAATGGCAGACCCAGCATTATGAACCTGAAAACTCTGATTGTAGAATTCATCGCTTTCAGGATGGATGTGGTGATCAGAAGAGCCGTTTTTGAACTACGCAAAGCAGAAGAAAGAGCGCATATCCTGGAAGGATACCTGAAAGCACTGGATCATCTGGATGAAGTAATTGCCCTTATCCGTGCCAGCAGAACACCCGATGAAGCCAAAGAAGCTTTGATGCAGAAAAGTAGGGAAGAAAAATGGAAGCTCAATGAAGCCCTGTTTTCTGAGGTAACCAATGAATTGTACCAGCAGGAAGACGGTTTCTCCGAGGCCCAAACCAAAGCCATTCTGGAACTCAGGTTACAGCGATTAACAGGAATGGAAAGAGATAAGATCGTAGAAGAATTCAACGGATTGATCGCTACCATCAAATACCTGAAAGAATTATTGGGAAATGAGTTGATGAGATATGAACTCATCAAGAAAGAATTATTGGAGATTAAAGACAAATTTGGCGATCCACGCAAAACGGAGATCCAATACCTGGCAGATGAAATGCGGATTGAAGACCTGATAGAGGACGAAGATGTGGTCATCACCATTTCTCATTTAGGGTATATCAAAAGAACTTCCGCAACCGAATATCGCCAGCAACGCAGGGGCGGAAGAGGAGCAGTCGGTTCAAAAACCAGGGAAGAAGATTATGTAGAACATCTTTTCGTGGCATCTACCCATGGTACCATGATGTTCTTCACAGAAAAGGGACGTTGTTTCTGGTTACGGGTATATGAAATTCCGGAAGGAGAGAAGCAAAGTAAGGGCCGGGCCATTCAAAACCTGATTCAATTACCAGGTGATGATAAGGTAAAAGCCATTATTGATGTAAAGAAACTCGATGACAAAGAATATGTACAAAACCATTATATCGTACTTTGTACCAAGAAAGGCATCATCAAGAAAACTTCGCTGGAAGATTTCAGTCGCCCAAGAGCCAATGGCGTAAATGCCATTACCATTGTGGAAGGAGATGAACTGCTTTCTGCTAGAATGACTGATGGAACCCAGGAGATCATGCTGGCTGTGAAAAGTGGACGAGCGATTCGTTTCCCCGAATCAAAAGTTCGTTCTACCGGTAGGGGAGCGATTGGGGTAGCAGGTATTGAAGTAGATGATGATACAGATGAGGTAGTGGGTATGATCTGTATTAATAGTGCAGATGAAACCAGAACGATATTGGTGGTAAGTGAAAAAGGATTTGGAAAAAGAACGGCTATTGATGAATACCGTATTACCAATCGTGGCGGAAAAGGTGTAAAAACCATTCATGTAACCGAAAAAACCGGTAGTTTGGTGGGTATTTTGTATGTAACAGAAAAAGAGGATCTGATCATTACCTGCAAATCCGGTATCACCATCAGAACGGGTATACAGGATATACGGGAAGCAGGCAGGGCCACACAGGGTGTAACACTGATTAAGTTGGATGAAGGAGATGAAATAGCAGCCATTTCCCAAATTGAAGAAGCTGAAGAACCTGCAACCCCAGTTGATCAACTGACAGAAACAGAAGGTACAGAAGGAGCAGAAGCAAATACTGATCAGGATGCACCACCAACAGATCCATCAACAGAATCAAACACAGAAAATCAATAATAAAACCTCCCCTTATGAAGAAGCTTTTATTGCTTACGCTTATCCTGGTTACCGGTTTTCAGATAAGCCGTGCGCAGGACTTTAAGAAATTTCAAACAGCTTTTATCCTGAACAAGTTTGAAGATGCCAAAACAGAGATCGATAAAATTATGGCCGATCCGAAAGCACAGGCAAAACCGGAAGGATGGTACTGGAAATCCAGATTGTATGCTATTTTCTATAAGGATACTGTTTTAAGAGCCAAATATCCCAATGCATTCAAAGATGCAGATGAGGCTTTTAAAAAATATATGCAGGCAGATCCCAATTTTACATTGATCAAGGAAAAAGGTCCCGATGGTTTCTTTGATATGTATGCAGCTACGTATACAGAAGCTATCAAAGTATTCAATAAGAAAAAATGGGATGATGCGGCAGCAGATTTTCAGGCATCATTGAATTACAGCGATGTTATTTTTAAAAACAAATGGACAAAATCCAATAGTGAATTTGATACCACTTCCATCCTGTACCTGGGCTATGCTTACCAGAACGCAGGTAAAATGGATGATGCGGTGAAAGCCTATGCAAGACTGGCAGATAATAAAGTAGGAGGAGAAGGGTATGCAGATGTATATAAATTTATTATTGATCATTATGTGAGAAGTAAGGATGAAGATAGTTTCAAAAAATACCTGGATATTGCCAAACAATTGTATCCAAAAGATGCATCATGGGAAGAATTTGAAATGGAGTATATGGACAGGAATTATACCCTGACCCAAAAAACGGATACTTATGATAAAGCAGATGCTGCCGGAACCCTCAGCGAAAATAAATACCTGCAATTTGGCGATCTGTTTGTGAATGTGAAGAACAAGGATAAAGAACTGGATAGTCTCACGCTATTAAAGTTCACATTAAAAGCGGCTGACGCATTCAAAAAAGCCTATGCGAAAAATGCACAGAACTCAATCGCTTCCTTTAATGTAGGCGTAATTTATTATAATATTTATGGCGAATACGATGATAAATACTCAGCCTATATACGTGCCATGCAGGCGATGAACGCCAACAAACCTGCTCCGGATAAAGATCCTAAGAAAAAAGCAGCTGCCGATGCCAAATTCAAAGAACAGATAGATGCCATCAAAAAGCAAAACACGGATATCGAAAAACCATTGTTTGATAACCTGGACAATGCGATTGACTGGATCGAAAAAACATACGCTATTTTAAAAGATAAAACAGACAGGAGTAAAGTGGAAAAGAGTATTGCCAATAAATCTGTTGACTTCCTGGCTAATTTATATGCTTACAAACGCGATAAAGTGCGTGGAAAAGATACCAAAGCCTATGATGCATACGATGCTAAGTATAAGCAGTATGACGAGTTGCATGGTAAGTTTTAAGGTGTAGACAACTAGTATATTATTTAATAGCCAGTTAATTTAATTGACTGGCTATTCTTTTTACATGGTTTGTTTTTTTATATGGAATAGAAGCGTGGGCTTTTTCTTTAAATTTTTTCGTTGTGCGCCATTTAACATAATATATATTATAGGTTATATATTATGTTATCTTTATACATAGACAGGAGTTTAGGCAGAACCTAAAAAACTGTCTAACTAATTGAATAACAATAATCTGAAAATAACTATTTGGCACTTAGTATAGATTCTATCAATCGCATTTAACGTTTCTAATTTTCTGATTCTAAATAAATTTAAAAAAAGGAATTAGTTGAAACAAAATCTACCCACTAAGTTTATTTTAGGAATAAGTCTGGTTTTGATATTGTATTCCTGTTTTAAAACATCAATGGTATGCTGCGCCGGTCCAACCGGTAATTGGCTAAAAAGAGCAGAACTTCTTAGTGGAATACCAAGAACCGGAGCCAGTGCCTGGGTGATTGGTGATACAGGATACCTAGTAGGTGGATACATTATTCCTGGAGATTCCTGTCTTTCGGATCTCTGGCAATATGACCCTGCTGCAAATGCCTGGTCACAAAAAGCGTTTTTCCCGGGAATACCCAGAAGATCAGGTGTTGGTTTTTCCATCGGCGTAAATGGCTATTTGTCCACAGGATATGATTCTGTTAAAAACATTCTTTTTCAGGATTGCTGGCAATACAATTCGGGAAATAATACCTGGACAAGAATGGCCGACCTCCCCGATCTCAATGGACCAGGAACCGGGGCAAGATATGATGCAGTAGGTTTTGCGGTTGGTAACTATGGATACTTAGGCACCGGTTATAATGGAAACTGGTTAAACGATTTTTGGCAGTTTGATCCGGTAAATAACCAGTGGAGGGCCATTCAGAATAGTCCGGTTAGCAAACGATCAGGAGCACTGGCTTTTGTGTTCATGGACCAGGCTTATATCTGCACAGGAATCAACAATGGAATTCAATCCACCGATTTCTGGAGATACAATCCGACAACAGATAAATGGACCAGGTTACGGGATATCTATAACACTAGTCGGGATTCTTATGATGACGACTATACAGATATTGCAAGAGATCACGGAATTGCTTTAATCATTCAACCGAGTTATTCAGGAAATATATCTAAAGCATATATCAGTTTAGGAAAATCGAATGGCGAATACAATAAGAAAACTTGGGAATATGATATTACTACAGATTTATGGATTAGAAGAACGCCTTATGAACGATCTGAGCGACAAGGCGCCATTAGCTGGAGCTTTCTAAATTTGAAAAGAGGATTTACAGGTACTGGCAGTGGTGGAAAATATATTTTCGATGATCTTGATGAATGGCTTCCTGAAAATACATATAATGCAAATGACTAAGCTATTTTTTTGATTAGGGTGGCTTTTAGGAATTTTGTGCCATCGTTAAAATAGCTCTGGCACAAAATTCCTAAAAACCACCTCCACCAAACAACAGGAAATGAAAATTCCTGTAATAAAATACAATTAATCTTTTACAGCTTCAACTATGCTAACTAAAGGAGAATGTGTTGGAATTATTTTTGAAAACCGAAGGCCCGCTTTTTCAATCAATTCTACGAACTCTTTTTCTGTGCGTTCTTTTCCTCCCGTCATAGCAAGCATATTAATGTCCATAAATTTCCCAGGATGCGGAATATTTTCACCTGGTATAACAGATTCAAGAATCAATAACTTACTGCCACTCTTCATTGCATGGTAACAATTGGTCAGAATCTTCAGTGAACCATTATCATCCCAATCATGTAAGATCATTTTCAGTAAATAGCAATCTGCATCTTTTGGTACAAAATCAAAAAATGTTCCGGCGATAGGCTGACATCGGCTGGTTAATCCCTTTGCCGCTATATTTTCTTTCGTTTCGTTAACCACATATTCTTCGTCAAACACAATTCCCTGAGATTCTGGGGCAATGTTTAGAACAGCCATCAGCAATGCACCGTTTCCCCCTCCAATATCCACTATTGTTTTATATGGCGTAAAGTCATAGGCAGGTAATACATTATTGATAACAGCACCTGTAAGTCCCGCCATTGCTTTCATAAAATTAACGCCTTCATCGGGGTGAGTTTCATAATATTTCCAAACAGACATTTCCTCTACATAATCAAATGCAATTTTACCTGTCTTTACACTATACAATAAATTACCCCACGCATCAAAATGATCGCCAAGCTGAGCAATAGCCATTGCTTTCATAGATCCGGGCGTATCAGATTTTAATGTATCACCCAACGGTGTAGTAGAGAAATATCCATTTTCGCTTTCGATAAAGATCCCAACACTAGATAACGCACGAAGAACTCGGTAAAGTGAAGGGGCATGACAATGTGTTGCTTCCGCCAACTCTAAAGTAGTTTTTGGCTTATCTGCCAGGCAGTCTGCAATATTTAATTTTGCGGCAGTATAGATACAACAGGATGTCCAGAAGCCTGTGATCATCTGCATCATTTGGGCTGGTGGTGGAATTTGAGATGGATTGTTCATGAGGTTTATTTTTTGGTTGGTTTACCAAAGTTGTCATAAACCTTAAGCAATTCAAATAACCGATGTTAAGAACAGACTTAACCCAGGTTAATAAATTTATTTTGTAGAAAGTCTTTTTCGTAATCTACTCAGAGATGGCGGCTCAATATCCAGGTAAGAAGCAATATATTGTAGTGGAATTCGCTGAAATATGTAAGGATGCTTCTTAATCAGGTTTAGGTATCTTTCTTCTGCTGTAAGTGTTTTTACTTCAGTTAAACGATCGATAGTAGAATAGATCATGTTCTTTTGCTTTATCTCAAACAGAGATTTAAGTTTAGGAATTTCAGTCTCAAGTTTTTCCAATGCTTCCTTTGAAATACATAACAATTCACAATCTTCCACAGCTTGGATGTACTTGGTACCGATTTTCCCGGAGTGGTAGCTCTCAAAATCAGCAATCCACCAGTCTTCAAAGGAGAAATTTAAAATGTGCTCCCTCCCCTTCTCATCCATTGTAAATGTTCTCATACTCCCTATGTTGATATACGCTTTCTGCTTAGAAATCTGTCCTGCTTTGAGATAAAAATATTTCCGGGGAACATATTGACGCTTAAAAAAGGAAACGATATAGTCGAATTCGTTTTCAGTAAACTCCATTTTTTGAATAAATGTGTCCACAAAATGCTGTGAAAGTTCTGAACGATAAATTTCCATTTGTAAAACCTTTTTTTATCAAATCATTTTAGAAAACTACTCACTCTTAAAAAATCTATTTACCCACCCCAAAAGCTTTCGCCAATTGCTCATCCAATTTTTTTCGATCATCCAATCCCTCACCATACCTGCCAATAATCTTACCAGATGCATCTATTAGTAATGCGGTGGGTAATGAATGAATACCAAATCCATCACTGATATCTTTTGATCTGTCGTATTGACCATTGATGACCTGCAAGCCCCTTAATATATGTTTCCAGGGCAATCCATCATGCGATACTGCATTTTTCCAGGCATCATGATCCCTGTCATCATCCGAAATCCCAATAATCTCAAACCCCTTATCATGATACAAAGCATATAATTCCTTCAAATGCGGATTCCCCTTTCTACAAGGTACACACCAACTGGCCCAGAAATCAAGTAACACATATTTTCCCTGAAACATGGAAAGCGTTAATTCTTTGCCATTGATATCCGTAGTCTTAAAATCCTTAGCCATACTTCCCGGGTTGCCGGCCGCCAGTTTCCGGATCTCTTCCCCGATTTCTTTACCCGCCGGGGTTGACTGTATGGATGTTCCGAGGCGTCCATAAAATAATTGTAATGAGTCCAATGGCAATCTCGATACCTGAAATCTTAACTCATAAGCAGTAATAAAGGATCCTGGGTTTTGCGCAAAAAATGCATAATCAATCTTAGCCATCCTTTCTGTATAAGGATCAAAGCTGTCATGCATATCATTTAGTGCATTCTTAAAAGAATCCAGGTAATTTTCCGGCATCCTTTTTTTCACTGAATTTCTGTATTCCTCGCTCTTCTCACTATATAATTTTGACAGGGGTTCCATCTCCTTGATCACCGGCTCTTTCAGTTTATTCAATTTCTCATATTCAGCTTGGGTTTGAGAACCCCTAACCCGGTTACTCTTAAAATCATTATACGACAGTTGTATACCCATATCCTTTGGTTCCAGAAAAAAATTGGTGCTGTTTTGTTGGTTACTTTTTTCTTCTTTCAACATCAGATAGGCCATGGTAGGTCCGTTAATCTGTCCTGTAAACCGGAACTGACCATTTTCCAGCCTACTACTATCTCTTACCCGCTCATTATGAATATCGCTATAATATAAATAGAGAAGTCCATTCTCTTTTCCGGCAAGGCTTCCCTCTAACCTGAATTCATTCGTCTGAGCCTTACTGATCAAGAGCCCAAAACATCCCACCACTAAAAGAATCGTATTTTTCATTCTAAACAGGAATTTTATAAGTGTAGCGCTTTGCGAAACCCCTTTTACTCATTTCTCTGCGGTAAAAACCAAAATCAAAGGGTATCCGCGAATCACCTGTTTTAAAAGTAAACAAATTCTCTTAGCAATTATATCCTCCTTTTTTTCCCAACTCCCCTTTCAATCAGTAACTTTCGGAAAATATTTTTATGGCCGATTACGATAACCTGGTAGAAGCCCTTGCTGATTTGAAATCCAAAGGTTTTACCACCGATTTTAACCTGTTATTTGATAATATCCAATGCAGCAAAACCGGTTCCAGCTTCTCCCCCTCTCAATTTGAGATTCTCGAACACCATCGCTTTGAAGCCAATACCAATCCCGATGATTCGAGTGTATTATATGTTATTGCTTCTCTCGATGGAAAAATGAAAGGCGTACTCATCAGTGCCTATGGAGTTTACGGCGAAGCCATCAGCGATGAAATGATACAGAAACTAAAAGTTCACTAGCTCGGAATGATGACTACTCTCCCACTACTAAATCAATATTTATGCTTGACAGACGTCGTTTTCTCGGGCTTGGCTCACTAGGCCTGGGTGCTTTTTCTTTTTCCGGTTTCCGAACCGCTCCAGATACCCGCAAACCCATAGTGATTTCTACATGGAATGAGGGAATTCATGCCAACAAAGCTGCCTGGAATGTATTGGGCAAAGGCGGACGATCCCTGGATGCCGTGGAACAGGGCGTAATGGTTACAGAAGCTTCTCAAAACTGTTGTGTAGGACTGGGCGCTAATCCAGACAGGGATGGATATGTTACCCTGGATGCCTGTATCATGGATGAATATGCCAATTGTGGTAGTGTGGCATTCCTGGAACGCATCAAACACCCGATTTCTGTTGCCAGAAGGGTTATGGAGAAAACACCCCATGTAATGCTGGTAGGTTCTGGAGCCCAACAATTTGCTGTTGAAGAAGGCTTTCCGCTGGAACCCGCCAAATTATCGGATGATGCAGAAAGAAGTTATCGTAACTGGCTAAAGAAAAGCGAATACAAACCTGTTGTTAATATTGAAAATGGACAAAAACAAACCGCCTACGCTCCAGTCAAACTGGAAAACGGTAACTGGAACCATGATACCATTGGTATGGTTGCTATGGATGCGGCAGGCAATCTTAGCGGCAGTTGCACTACCAGCGGTATGGGTTTTAAAATGCGGGGAAGACTGGGCGACTCACCCATTATAGGGGCGGGTTTATTTGTCGATAATGAAATAGGTGCGGCAACAGCAACCGGTCAGGGTGAAGATGTGATTCGGATCTGTGGTTCCCATTTGGTAGTGGAACTGATGCGCCAGGGACTAAACCCGGAACAGGCATGTAAAAAAGCCGTAGAAAGAATCATCAAAGTAAAAGGGATTGCCAAATCAAAAGAGATACAGGTAGGATTTATTGCCATTAATAAGCAGGGAGAATATGGAGGATATTGTATCCAAAAAGGTTTCAATTTTGCCGTTTGCTATGCAGATGATCAGAACTTTATGGTGGATGGAAAGTATATTTTATCGTAAACAACTATTGGTAAATAGCAATTAACTATTTTTTTTGAAAGAAATGCCATGCTCCAATCCCACTTATTAGAAATTGCTGTTTTCAATATTGCTTCTGCTTTGCAGGCAATAGAAGCGGGTGCGGATAGACTCGAGTTATGCGAAAATCCTTCAGATGGGGGCACAACGCCTTCTTATGGAACTTTGAAAACAGTTAGGGAAAAAGTGTCTATTCCGGTGTTCCCGATCATTCGTCCCCATGGAGGTGATTTCTTATATGGCGATGAAGAATTTGAAGTGATGAAGCAGGATATACGGGTTTGTAAGGACCTGCAATTTGAAGGGGTAGTTACCGGTTTATTAACCATTGATGGGAATATAGATACGGCCCGCACACAAAGACTGGTAGAACTTGCCTGGCCCATGGAATTGACTTTCCATCGGGCATTTGATCGGGCAAAAAATCCCTTACAGGCATTAGAAGATATTATCTCCTGTGGTTGTAACCGGATACTCACCAGCGGGCAAGTGCCTAAAGCCCCGGATGGAAAAGAACTGATCAAAGAATTGGTTGAGAAAGCCGGAGAAAGAATCATCATTCTTCCGGGAAGCGGTATCCGCGCAGATAATATTCGGGAACTGGCTAAATATACTCGTGCCAAAGAGTTCCATTCTTCAGCCAGAAAATCGATCCCATCTGCCATGCAGTTTCAGTCGGACTCAATGCATGAACAATTGGAAAATATTACGGTAGATGCACAGGAGATTCAAAGCATGAAACAGGCATTGATCAGTTTAGCAGTATCCTGATGAATGTAGAACAGGAAATATTAAAAGAACATTCCAAAAAACAGGCAATGAAGATTGCCCTGTATGCCTGCAGTTCTAAGAAGAATTTTAAAGAACTGATGCATTGTTTTATGACGGGAGAATACCGGCTATCACAAAGAGCCGCCTGGAGTGTGAGTTGGGCGGCAAGAACCAAACCGGAAATGATCAAACCTTATATCAAAGACCTGGTTGCCCAATTACCCCGAAAAGATGTACACCCATCTGTAATCCGGAATTCTGTCAGAATACTCGAAACACTTACCATTCCTGAGGAATTACAGGGAGAAGTGATGAATGAATGTTTCTCTTTTATCGAAAACCCGGCTACACCAGTTGCCATAAAAGCATTCTCTTTAACCACATTGTATCATCTTGGAAAAGCTTACCCTGAAATTCTGCCTGAATTAAAACTGATTATTGAAGAAAGATGGGATACAGAAACCGCCGCTTTCAGAAGCAGGGGTAAAAAAATATTGCAGGCAATAGCAAGATCTGTATAGCCTATTAAAATATTTGTAAACACTTTAGAGGCTTTTTGAATTGGTCAAAATCGTTCTTTGTTTTAAAAAATGAATTTCAATTAACTACTCTAATTATTTGAAAATCAAATAAATTATTATATTATCGCTGCCTTAATATAATAACCGCACTTTTATTGTTGCTTTCACTTTCTTTAATAAAGCCAATGCCTGGTTGGAGAGTTTTTTATCAATATCCAATACTACATATCCAATGGCATCATTGGTTTTTAAATACTGTCCAACAATATTGATATTGTTTTTGGATAAAGCGGTATTGATAGCACTTAATACGCCGGGCACATTATGGTGAATATGTAAGATCCGGTGCGCATTTTCAACCGGAGGTAAGCCGATGGCGGGAATGGTATGAGAGCCATTGGTAATTCCTCTTTCCAGATACTGGAACAGTTTTATACTAACATCTTCCCCGATATTCTGTTGTGCTTCCTCGGTTGAACCACCAATATGCGGGGTGAGGATCACATTTGACAACCCCTGTAACGGTGTTTCAAAACGGTCCCCGTTCTTTTCTGGCTCCCATGGATATACATCTATCGCAGCGCCTCCAATCAATCCTTCTTTAAGAGATGAGGCCAATGCTTTTAATTCAACCACTTCACCCCTTGCATAATTGATCAATATGGCGCCTTTCTTACAGAATTTCAGGTTGGCTTTATTGATCAGGTTACGGGTTTGTTCGGTTTCGGGAACATGTAAGGATATAATATCCGCCGTAGACATAAGTTCTTTCAGGTTTCTGGCACTCGAAGCATTACCTAATGGCAACTTGGTTTCCGTATCATAGAAGATCACTTTCATGCCCAATCCTTCTGCCAATACACTTAATTGAGACCCTATATTACCGTATCCGATGATACCCAAAATTTTGCCTCTCAATTCATAACTACCCTTTGCTTCCTTCATCCAGATACCTTCGTGCGCCGCTTTGTTTTTATCCGGTATTCTTCTGATCAACATAATCGAGGCCCCAATTACCAATTCTGCCACACTGCGTGTATTGCTATAAGGTGCATTAAAAACAACAATACCGGCCTCAGTAGCCGCTTTCAGATCAACCTGGTTTACACCTATACAAAAACATCCGATTGCCTGCAATTTGGTAGCAGCAGCCAATACTTTTGCAGAAATATGTGATTTGGAACGTATGCCTAATAAATGAACATCTTTGATCTCTCGTATCAACTCCTCTTCGCTTAATGCGCCACCCAATCGCTTCACATTGGTGTACCCATTTTTTTTAAATTGTTCTACCGCTTTTTCACTGATATTCTCCAAAAAAAGAATATTGATCCTTTCTTTGGGATAGCTGGTATTTGCCTGCTTATTCATATCTGCGAAATTAAATGTTATTTGTATTCACACCTCACCGATAGTTTTCCACTAAGGTTGGCCGCACTGGTTACTCAGTCTATATTTGCTGCTTTCGCTTAAACCAGCTATAATGTTCAGATCGATGATAATTCCCCTTCTCACCCTTCTTTTTATTGCCTGCGGTTCCAATCCGCCTGCCAATAAAAAGGATACGGCCAATCCGATTACCAGGGAGCCGCATTTTTCTCCACTCAGCAAAAAGCAGAAGGATTATTATGCCAATGCCATTACACCCTTATATCAATCCCTATTATTAAAATCCGGTTTTAATGGCAGTATTCTATTGGCAAAGAACGGAGAGATTGTTTTTGAGGATTACCATGGTCTGATCAATTTTAAAACCAAAGAACATATCAGTCCGGTTACCCCCTTTCACCTGGCTTCTATATCTAAAACATTTACCGCAACCGTTATCCTCCGTCTGATGGAAGAGGGAAAACTTAGTCTCTCGGACGGTATTGAAAAATACCTGCCCGGTTTTCCTTATCCGAATATTACCATTAAGGACCTGTTATCACATAGAAGCGGTCTGCCCAAATACGACCATTTCATGTCCGGCACACATACTGAAATTATTTCAGTAAAGAATAAAAAAGGGAAACTGGTAAAAAGATCGGTTACGGTAAAGGATAAAATTCAATTTACCGGGCTGGCTACCAATGAGGATGTATTGCAATATATGATCAAAAACCATCCTGCTCCTGAAGCCTTACCCAATCACAAGTATAATTATTGTAACACCAATTATGCCATGCTGGCCCTGATCATTGAAAAGATCACACATATACCCTATCCTCAGTATATGAAGGACAGTCTGTTTACCCCATTGGGAATGCATAATTCCTATGTATTCAGCATAAAAGATACGGGCAGGTATGTGCCTTCCTATAACTATAATAATGCCCCTTTTCGTCTCGAAAAACTGGATTGTGTATATGGTGATAAAAATGTGTACAGTACGGTTCGTGACCTCTTGCAATGGGATAAAGCCCTGTACCTGGGCAGTTTTGTAGGCACCCGTACCATGGAAATGGCCTATCAGCCCTATAGCAATGAGAAAAAAGGGAATAAAAACTATGGATTGGGCTGGCATTTATTGATCAAATCGCCCGATCCCACCATTATCTACCACAATGGCTGGTGGCATGGGAACAATACGGTTTTTAAAAGACTGGTCAGCGATAGCGCAACAGTAATCATACTGGGAAATAAATTCAACCGGGGCATCTGGTCGGCAGGCAAAATGAGTTCTGTATTTACCGGCAGGGCAGATACCACCCATTTGGATGAATACCCGGAAAAATAATAGAGTATATTACCTTACTCTGCCAAACCTTAGGTAAGGATTTTCGACATTTCCCCTATTTTTGCAGACTTTTTATATAAACGATCAGATATACTACGCTTTATGAACAAAATTTTGTTTTTAGCCGTTCCGGCGATGGGTCTTGTGGGCCTGCTGTATACTTTAATTAAATTCAACTGGGTTTCTAAGCAGGATGCGGGTACCGACCGCATGAAACAGATCAGTACTTATATAGCAGAAGGTGCTATGGCTTTTCTCAAAGCAGAATATAAGATACTTACCTATTTTGTAATCATTGTGGCCCTGTTACTGGGCATCATGGGATATTCGGATTCGAATAGTCACTGGAGTATCGCTCTGGCTTTTGTATTCGGTGCATTTTTTAGTGCATTAGCTGGTTTTATTGGTATGAAAGTAGCCACCAAGGCCAATGTTCGTACTGCACAGGCAGCAAGAACCAGTTTAAGCAAAGCCCTGAAAGTATCTTTCACCGGCGGATCGGTAATGGGTATGGGTGTTGCAGGATTGGCTGTATTAGGATTGGGTGGACTCTTTATCATATTAAAAACAATTTTTGCTCCTGAAGCCGCAGTAGATAGTGAGGAAATGAAAAGAGCGATTGAAGTATTAACCGGGTTTTCATTAGGTGCCGAAAGCATTGCCCTGTTTGCCCGTGTGGGTGGTGGTATCTATACCAAGGCTGCAGATGTGGGTGCTGATCTGGTGGGTAAAGTAGAAGCAGGTATTCCGGAAGATGATCCGCGTAACCCGGCCACCATTGCAGATAATGTAGGTGATAATGTGGGTGATGTGGCAGGTATGGGTGCGGATTTGTTTGGTAGTTATGTAGCCACCGTGCTGGCTACTATGGTATTGGGCAGAGAAGTAACCGGTGCAATGGGTGCTGCTTTACAGGATGGATATGGTGGTTTGTCTCCTATCCTGCTTCCTATGTTGATTGCTGCAATGGGTATCCTTTTCTCTATTATCGGAACTTTTTTTGTGAGAATATCAGAAACCGCAGGCATCAGTACCCAGAAAGTACAGAATGCACTGAATATGGGTAACTGGGGTTCTATTATATTAACCGCTATTGCTTCTTACTTCCTTGTGAACTGGTTATTACCAGATCATATGCTATTAAGAGGTTTTGATTTTACGCCAACAAGGGTTTTCGGTGCGATTATGGTGGGATTGGCTGTAGGAACCCTGATGAGTATGATCACAGAATATTATACAGCAATGGGTAAACGCCCCGTGCTGAGCATTATTCGTCAGTCATCTACCGGTCATGCTACCAATATCATTGGTGGTCTGGCAATCGGAATGGAAAGTACCATGTTACCCATCCTGGTATTGGCTGCAGGTATTTATGGTTCTTACTACTGTGCAGGATTATACGGGGTAGCGATCGCTGCCGCTGGTATGATGGCCACAACGGCTATGCAATTAGCGATCGATGCATTTGGCCCGATTGCAGATAATGCTGGTGGTATTGCAGAAATGAGTGAATTACCCAAAGATGTTCGTGAAAAAACAGATATACTGGATGCCGTAGGTAATACAACAGCTGCTACCGGAAAAGGATTTGCGATCGCATCAGCTGCTTTAACAGCATTGGCTTTATTTGCCGCTTTTGTGGGTATTGCAGGGATTGATGGAATCGATATTTATCATGCCGATGTACTGGCTGGTTTATTTGTAGGGGGTATGATCCCCTATCTTTTCTCCTCTCTGGCCATTCGTGCCGTGGGGGAAGCAGCCATGGCCATGGTTGAAGAAGTTCGTCGCCAATTCCGCACCATTCCGGGTATTATGGAAGGAACCGGCAAACCGGAATATGATAAATGTGTTGCCATTTCAACTGAAGCATCGTTGAAAAAAATGATGTTACCCGGTGCCATTGCCATCTTATCTCCGATTATCATTGGATTTATATTCGGACCGGAAGTGTTGGGTGGATTCCTGGCAGGGGCTACTGTAAGTGGTGTTTTAATGGGTATGTTCCAGAATAATGCCGGTGGTGCCTGGGATAATGCTAAAAAATCATTTGAAACAGGTGCTGAAATCAATGGAGAGATTTTCTATAAAAAATCTGAACCCCATAAAGCATCTGTTACCGGAGATACTGTGGGTGATCCTTTTAAAGATACCTCAGGTCCTTCTATGAATATCCTGATCAAACTGATGTCCATTGTATCATTGGTCATTGCTCCCACACTGGCTCATTTACATGCCAGCAATCACAAAGTAAAACATGGGATTGAGCAAAAAATAGATATCAGGGTGAGTGATACTACTCATGCTGCCACCATTACCCTGAATGCATCTGGTGATTCTTTGAAAGACCTCGCAGAAGCAATTAAAAAAGATGGTCTGGCTACAGGTGATAATCTTTCCCTGGAATTTAAGAACGGAAAATTCAGTATTAACGGAAAAGTACAAGATCCCGAAACCACTAAGAAATATGAAAAATACCTGGCAGGCAAAACTGATTTTTCAGTTTCTATGTCTACCAATGAGCAAAATAAATAATTGCAAATAATTTTTATATTTACACAGGATATAATAAATAGCCAATCAGGTAATTCCTAATTGGCTATTTATTTTTCTTACTCCCCCCAATACTTCGATCGCCCTTTTTTTTAATGAATTACTATGAAGAAATATTGTCTATATATTTTTACTGGTGTA
>CAIYKV010000120.1 GCA_903926855.1 uncultured Bacteroidota bacterium
AAAGCCAAAAGCCAAAAGCCAAAAGCCAAAAGCCAAAAGCCAAAAGCCAAAAGCCAAAAGCCAAAAGCCAAAAGCCAAAAGCCAAAAGCCAAAAGCCAAAGACAGTTACTAATTACTAAATGTATACAATTATATAAGCACTATTGCCTAAAATGAAAATGTTAATCCGAATTTAAACGCCCAGTTTTTTCTTTTTTCAGGAAGGGTATAATAGCCATATCTTCTGAATAAGCCCAGTCCAAGTCCCCAATAAAAAAAACGCATATTGGCGCAGTAGAGATTATTGACTAGAACACCACCTTCAAACAAGCCTTTTTCAGGTGCCTGTAAAGTAATACCCAGATGCGCATTGGGGTTGCTCAGTGTGCCAAAACTCATATTGTGCACCAGCACTAAATCTGGACGGAAATGTGCATTGCTGGGTTTGAAAAGCAAGTTCCCAAAATTCTGTTGTAAAAATAATGCTGCGGTACTACTGGAGTTGAATTCGTAAGTGCCTACTGTTTGAAAACTGTTGCTGACAAACAAACCTCTTCCCTGTTGACCACTGGCGCTGGTAGTAAACAGGTAAGCATATGGAACATTACCCCATACCTTGCCAACGGATGCCTGTAATGAAGTTCTGCCAAAAGATTTGGTACGGAAGGTTTCATTTACCTGCAAAGCAAATTTGGTATAATCCAATTGGCCATCGAATGGCCCGGGCAAACCTTTTGACAATTGCATCATGATTTGTGTACGTGGTGGCGTGTTCATGACAATAGCGCGCCCTAAGCGGGCGTAGGTTTCACGAAACGTGTATCTAAGCCCAATACCTACTTCGGTATTATTATATTGATGTATAAATTGGTTATTATTATTAATGTCGAATGCATAAACAAATCCTGCCGGACTTCTTTGTTCCTGGAGTATCCATGCATTCAATTGAAGATTTGGAATGGGCTTGGTATTAAACAATGCACGCCATTGGCGGATACTATCCAGACGGGAAGTATACAGTGAGCGGATAACCTGATTGGAATACAGTACAGCATTCTCGGAGAAATAAGGAATATTTCCAGGCTCCTGAAGATCCTGTTCGAACGACAAATGTAATTCGGTATGTGTGCGCTTGTTAAAAGTAAAAACGAGATTGCTTCCATATTTCCAGGATTTATCACCTATGCCATACCCTCCATAGCCACCGACGGAAAACCATTTACTCCAAAGAAGATTGGTTTGAAATCCTGCCCCTAATCTTATTTTTTCGTAACGATTTACGCCTGATAAAAGGTATTGGAATGGGATATCAACTTTACCCCAGGGAATAGCCTGTAAAGCAAAAGCTTCCGTAAGATTATTGATACCATTAAACATGGCAAGTGCTTTATGAGGCATTGTATCATATGCATGATAAGTTGCTTTTTCTTTAGCACGAAGCGTGTCTGCTCTTAATCCATTCCATTCCTCCTCTGTTTTTTTGCCAATACCGGGCGGGATTTCTAGTGCGATATCTGAAAATTCAGAGGATTTTATAATTGGATTAAAAACAACATTCTTCAGGTATGTACGGTAATCCCAATATAGTAAAACAGAATCCTGCGCCAGGTCTTTTTGTATGATGCTATTGTTTATCTGTGAAGGAAACCATTTTCCATCGGCCATACGTTCATACTTCTGTTGAAGATGGAATGAGAAGATCATATTTTTTTCATCGGCAGGGGCAGCTACTACATTTTCAATCGCATAGCCATCGGAATTGATATAGAGAATTCCTTTTAGCCCGGTAAAATTTCTTCCGGGTTTAGGTTCAAAGCTGATTACAAATGTGGAATCAGTTTCATGTGGAATCACCTGTCGGAGTGAGAATTTATAAATATTGATACTCCCATTTACCAGCGGTGTTGTATAGGTTTTCTGACCCAGGGGCAGGTAATCATAATAAAATCCGAAATACTCAAAATTGCCTTGGGTAACGGCAAATAACGGGTTCTTAATACCCGATATTTTACTGGCTAATATGGTTTCTTTTACTTGCCGGGGATATCGGTAAAGTCGTTCAGTATAGGTTTCTGCCACGAAGAGATAATTTTTTCGTAGCTCCTCCGCTGCAAATTTCATCTGGAACATTTCTGCAGAATCTTTTGCATTCATTTTTGATTTTTGTGGTTTTGAGGGTTTCCTGGTTTGCGTTTTTTGCATTTGTTGCCCAAGATTCCAAAGATGCGGCCCAGCACCTAAAGCTGATACAGAATAGGCATTATAAGAATAGGAATTGATGTAAAAAGGATCATTCTTTTTTCTGTTTTTCTGCATCAGCAGGATAATACGATGTGCGGGATTCAGATCAGATTTTACCACTACTTCTTCGAGTTGCTCATTCTTTCGGGAAAGGAAAACAAGTAAGGATCCAATATTTTTAGAAACAGTTACCTGCCTGTTATAATAACCGGTATAGCTAATAATCAGTGTACTGTTATGAGGTACATTTTTTAATAGAAAGTGCCCGTCTATATCTGTCAGAACACCTCTTTTGGTTTCTTTTACCGTGATCCCGGCAAAAGCGATGGGTTGGTGTGTAATGGAATCAGTTACCGTTCCGGAAATATCTGCAAACTGCGACAAAGCAAGTAAGGGGCTGCTTATTATTAACAGTAAGTACAGGTATTTTATTTTGAACATGCGGAAAGATAATAAATGCCGCAGTTTTACGTGATTATAATATCATAAAGAGTTCTAAAAATTGGGTCAATTTATTTGAAATTATATTCTGGAAATCTAAAAAAACCATTGGTATCTTTTAGTTACGCTCAAAACAAGTGGTAACTTGTTGACCAAACGATTACCTATGCCTGCCGAAATACTTGCAAACTTAACTGCCCTGCGTCAATTTTTTGATACTGGCATTACCAAACCTTATGCATACCGAAAGCAACAAATACGGGCGTTTAAAAATGCAGTTATCGCCCATGAACAGGAAATATATGATGCTCTTTATGCTGATTTGAAAAAAAGTAAGGAAGAATGCTGGGTTACCGAGAATGGATTTTTTCTTGCCGAACTCAATGACACGCTTTCAAATTTGAAAAAATGGATGGAAACAGAAAATGTTTCAACCAATTTATTAAATCTACCCTCCAGCAGCAGGGTAATGCGGGAACCATTGGGCGTAGTTTTGATAATTGGTCCATGGAATTATCCATTGCAATTATTATTTACGCCTTTATTAGGGGCAATAGCCGCCGGTAATTGTGTGGTGATAAAACCCAGTGAATTTGCACCAGCTACCGCAAGTGTTATGAAAAAAATTATCGAATCGGTTTTTCCAAAAGAGTATATTTTGTTTGTACCGGGTGATGGTGCTACAGTTATTCCTACTATGATGCATTATTTTACATTTGATCATGTATTCTATACCGGAAGCACAGCAGTTGGCAAAATTATTTACAAAATGGCAGCTGAGCGACTCGTTCCGGTTACGCTCGAATTAGGGGGAAAGAGTCCTTGCGTAGTTGAAAGCGATGCCAATATTTCGATTGCAGCAAAGCGAATTGTAATGACTAAATTCTCCAACGCTGGGCAAATGTGTGTAGCGCCGGATTATGTGCTGGTGCATAGTTCACAGAAAGAGAGATTAGTAGAGACAATGAAAATGCGGATCCGTGAATATTTTGGTGCCGAACCAGAACAAAGTGATAACTATGGTAAAATAATCAACGAAAAACAATTTGACAGAATAGTCTCCTATCTTTCGCAGGGAAATATTTTGTATGGGAGCAGGTATAATAAACAAACCCTGTTTATTGAACCGACTCTACTAGATAGTATTAGTATTGAGTTGCCGATTATGAGGGAAGAAATTTTTGGGCCGATATTACCAATCCTCAGTTTTGAAACCATGGAAGAGGCATTGGCAATTATTGCTCATAATCCCAATCCGCTTGCCTTTTATATTTTTACTGCTGATACGGATACAGAAAAGAAATGGCTAGCCGCAGTTCCTTCTGGCGGGGCCTGTGTAAATAATGCAAGCTGGCATTTGACGAATCCGGAATTACCTTTTGGCGGACGCGGGTTTAGTGGCTCCGGGGCTTATCATGGAAGATATTCATTTGAAACATTCAGTCATAGGAAAGCGGTCATGAAAACCCCAACCTGGTTCGATCCGGCTTTAAAATATCCGCCATTAAAGGGAAAATTGGGGATATTTAAAATGATCATCCGTTAATGGACTTAACGATAACCCGGCTTTATATGTAGAAGATGTTTTTTCCAGGGAGTCGTATTTTTTTATCTCCTAGTAAACAGATTGAAAATAGAATCAGATGCGGTATCAGTTAAAATTAGATTTATGAAGAAACTATTTATCCTTATTGCTGTTGTTATTTGTATTCTCTTATTGATTAAACAAAAGAACATGACCTGGCGGCAATCAATTCTAAAATCTATCTACCCGCTTATTATGCTTAAGGGGAAATGGTTTCCCGGGAAAAAGGATATTCAGCTGAATGAGGGAAATAAACAACCGGCCATTTCATTCTATAGTTTGCATGCGATGGGTAATAATGGAACATTGATTGATTTCAGCCAATGGAAAGGGAAAAAAGTGTTATTGGTAAACACGGCCAGTGATTGTGGGTATACAGGTCAGTATGAAGAACTGGAGAAAATGTATCAGCAGTATAAAGATAAATTGGTAATCCTTGGTTTTCCGGCAAATGATTTTAAAGACCAGGAGAAAAAGGATAATGCAGCAATTGCAGAATTTTGTAAAGTGAATTATAGAGTAACATTTCAATTAATGCAGAAAACACATGTTGTGAAAGGAGTTAGTCAGCACCCCGTATTTCAATGGCTTAGTCAGGCAACGCAGAACGGGTGGTGTGAACAGGCTCCAACCTGGAATTTTAGTAAATACCTGGTAAATGAAGATGGGGTGTTGGTGGGATTTTATTCACAGAATATTTCGCCGGAGAAAATATATAAATGAGTGATTAAGTTCCAGTAAAAATATTTATTTGGCTAGAAGGAGTGGGTTAAACAGGACACTTTTCATGATAATTAATCAATTCAATCGGTGTTCTCTCAATCATATATCCGCTATAATTTGTTTTTACTTCATCCAGCACTTCTTCTACCTCTTCAATGGTTTTCAAAGTCACTAATCGATTACGATAATCTTTAATGCCCGGTAACCCTTTTAAATAATTTGCATAATGTCTTCTCATTTCATTGATGCCGGCAATAGGCCCTTTCCATTCGAGAGATTTGCGTAAATGTTTTCGGCATACTTCTACTCTTTCTTCCAGAGTAGGGGGCGCAAGTTGTTCGCCTGTTGCAATAAAATGCTTGATCTCCCTGAATATCCAGGGATACCCGATGGCGGCACGACCTATCATGATACCATCAATCCCATAACGGTTTTTGTATTCGAGTGCTTTTTGGGCGCTATCAATATCCCCGTTTCCAAAGATGGGAATGGTAATCCGGGGATTGTTTTTTACTTTGGCAATAAGAGTCCAGTCGGCTTCTCCTTTATACATTTGTGAACGGGTACGGCCATGAATGGCAAGGGCTTTGATGCCCGCATCCTGTAATCTTTCGGCAACCTCTTCAATATTTTTGCTATGCTCATCCCAGCCCAGCCTTGTTTTTACAGTTACGGGAAGTCGGGTACTTTTTACAACAGCTTCTGTTAAACGAACCATTAGGTCCACATCTTTAAGCACTCCTGCTCCCGCTCCTTTGGTTACCACTTTTTTCACCGGGCAGCCGAAATTAATATCTACCAGATCGGGGTTAACGGTTTCTACAATTTTGGCACTCATTGCCATAGCGTCCTCATCACCACCAAATATCTGAATGCCTACCGGTCGTTCGTAATCGAAAATATCCAGTTTCTGTCTGCTTTTAATGGCATCACGAATCAAGCCTTCGCTGCTGATGAACTCAGTATACATCAGGTCAGCTCCATTATCTTTGCATACAGCACGAAATGGCGGATCACTCACATCTTCCATGGGTGCGAGCAACAACGGGAAATCAGGTAATTGTATTTGATCTATTTTAACCATATTGTGCTTTCAGTGATTCGGAATGTTTGCCATTTATCCATTACTGAACGGCTTTTCTCCAAAGAAGTTGCAAATTTACAATCTTATTTTTCATTCGCATGAACCAAAAGCAGTCTATTAATTACCCGCTACAATTCGCATTGCTGATTGGATTAATGGGTTTGTTTATGATTATCACCAGTTTTCTGGTTGCTTTTATAGGAAACCTGGTAATGCATGTACCTTATTTGCAGGTGCCAGACAGATTAAACAGGCCTGAAAATGTAAATATCTCAAGAGTATTGAATACCCTGGCATCCGTGTTGGTTTTTATGCTACCAGCGTTAGTATTGGCCAAAATATTGGGAAAACAACCATTTCATCAACTGGGTTTTACTATAAAAATGAGTAGTAAGCAATTATTACTCGTAGTAATGATCACTTTTTCCAGTATGGTACTTAGTGGTGCGTTAGGCGAATTAAATGAAAAAATTCCATTGCCTGCTAAATGGCTGGCACAGGCAAAATCGCTGGAGGAGTCTTATAAAACGGCTATGATGTCTATGGCCACTATGAAATCAACTGCAGACTACCTGATTTCGTTATTAGTGCTTGCGTTTGCTCCGGCGCTGGTAGAAGAAATTTTATTTCGAGGTGGTTTTCAGCAGATATTTATTGGCTGGACAAATAATAAATGGGCAGGCATTATATTAACCAGTATATTATTCAGCGCAATCCATTTTTCATACTTTGGATTCTTACCCAGGGCCGTATTAGGTATCATATTAGGGCTTTTGTTCTATTACAGTAAAAATATTTGGTTGAATATTCTCTTGCATTTTCTTAATAATGCATTTGTAGTTACCCAATTATACATAGTATCCAGGCAGGGAAAATCGATTGATAAGACAATGGATGAAAGCATGCCGATTTGGTGGGGATTAATTGCTTTTGCATTTCTGTATTTATTTATGAGTCAGTTTAAAAAAGAGAGTTTGCAATTGGCCGGTGTTATTGAGCAGAATACGATAGATTCATATCCTGAAAAAACGACTGATTAATGGAATCCTGGAAAAAAATTTACACTACCCGAAACCCAGCAGAAGCCAGTATTATACAAGGCATGCTCGAAGAAAATAATATACCCGTTCAGATCATGAACAAACAATCCAGCAGCTATCTCAATTTTGGGGATATTGAACTGTATGTGCCAGCACTTTTAGAAGAAACTGCTAAACAACTCGTGGAGCAGAACCTGTTAAATTAAGAGAATAGGCGAAAGACAAAAATAAAAGGATATCAGCTATTGCTTTTGAATTTTATTTTACCTTGCTGTTAATTATACCTCCAGATCATGGCTTTCAGTTTTCAATCCTTTAAAACACGCACACTTACCGCAATTGTTTTTGTAGTGATTATGCTTGGTGGATTATTATGGAACCAATGGAGTTTTCTGCTATTATTTTCAATAATACATTTTGGGTGTTGGATTGAATACCAGAAACTGATAAAACTGATTGATGCGGATTATAAAGAAGTAAATACTGTTCATCAATTTGCAATCATGTTTATTGGTTGGGGTTTTATGCTATGGATGACGAATAGCAACTACCAGATTGGCAGTTGGTCGCTCTCAGACATTGGCTGGCTCATACTAACCATCGCATTGATTGCTTTTGTAGTGAATGAGTATTTTATCAATAAAAAAATACTCTATCAATTGACGGCGCATTCTTTATTTGGCTTTATCTATATTTCTTTAAGCTGGGGACTTATGATTCAATTATGGGGAAATATGGATCATAAAGTATTTGCAGGCGGGCAGGATTGGCTGATGCCGGTAATACTGATTGCTTCAATATGGATCAATGATACTATGGCATATCTGGTAGGCTCATTTATTGGCAAAACGCCTTTCTCTGCCATCTCCCCTAAAAAAACATGGGAAGGAACTATTGGCGGGGCTATTTTGGCTGTGCTGGTAATCAGTGTTGGGGGAGTATATATATTTCATTTTCAGGCAAAACCATTGTTGTTGATAAGTATTACTGCGGCCATTGCTGGTACTGCAGGGGATTTGCTGGAAAGTAAACTGAAACGCATGGCGGGGGTAAAAGACAGTGGACAAATCATGCCCGGCCATGGTGGCTTTCTTGACAGATTTGACTCCTTATTAGTAGCAACTACGATTGTTTCTATCGTTTTTTACTTATTCTGGTAAATAAAGAATTCGATTTAGGATAGCCATTCTCAACAATCCGTTTTACATTTGCCGTTCAACCATTTCCAATGACAATTCATAGAGAAGGATACAAAACGATTGCCATCACCGCCTTGCTGTTTGGATTACTGAACCTGGTTTCTTTTAGTTTTTTAAGTCCAACACTCCCCTGGCTGGCACTGGTATTTTTTGTAGTTACCCTGTTTGTTTTCGGATTCATTATTTCTTTTTTCAGAATTCCCAATCGGGTGCTAACTATCGATGATAATAAAATAATTTGTCCCGCTGATGGTAAAGTAGTGGTAATTGAAGAAGTAGCCGAAGTTGAATATTTTAAAGATAAGCGGATACAGGTAAGCATCTTTATGAGTCCTGCTAATGTACATGTAAACCGCAATCCAATGAGTGGCGAAGTAATTTACAATGCCTATCATAAAGGTAAATACCTGGTTGCCTGGCATCCCAAATCTTCTACCGAAAACGAAAGGTGGAGTGTAGTAACCCGAAATAATCATGGGGAAATTTTATACAAACAGATTGCCGGGGCATTGGCTAAGCGTATCTGCAATTATACCAGTGTAGGTCAGATGGTGAATCAGTGTGATGAATATGGTTTTATCAAATTTGGGAGTCGGGTGGATATACTTCTGCCAGTTGGCACTAAAATAGAAGTTTCTCTTAATCAGGCAGTTAAAGGCGGGGTAACGGTTTTGGCGAGTTGGTAAAACCGTGTTTGGCAGACTTTAACGAGTAGGAATCAGGATTTCATGGAAAAAATGATAACTTTATCACAGATTCATTCATTTAAATAAAACGATTCGTATGAAGAAAGTATTGGTATTAGCTACAGCTGCTTTTCTGTTTACAGGAATTGCATTTGCAAATCAAGGCGATGGTAAGAAATGTGCCAAAGGAAAAGATGGTTGTTCAAAGGAGTGCTGCAAAAAAGCGTCTGATAAAAAAGACACAAAAACTTCAGCAACCAAAACAACTGCTGCCAAGAAAGCATAATCTTTCAAAAATTTAGTGCGCCATTGCATATTTGGAATTTTTCCTAATAAGTAATGGCGCAATTTTTTGATACCTGTCTCCCTACAAAATATTTTCCAATTCCTTCAAGTGATACACTACAAATGTTGGGGTAATATAGGGTTCTACATTCAGGTGATTAACAAAAATGGTATCCATACCTGCATTGATGCCACCTTGTATATCTGCATCCAGATTATCACCTATCATAATACTTTCCGATGCTATTGCCCCGGCTTTATTCATGGCGTATTCAAAAATTTCTTTGTTGGGTTTTAAGCTGTTACTGGCTTCTGATGTAATCACCTGCTCAAAGAACTGTGCCAAATTTGCCTGCTGTATTTTATGGTGTTGCACTTTTTCAAAACCATTGGTAACAAGGTGCATCCGGTATTTCTTTTCCTTCAAATAAGTAAGAATTTCTATAGTGTAAGGAAATAGACTCTTTTGTTCCGGCAACTGTTCTAAGAATTGAATTCCCAGGCTTCGGGATAAAGATTCATCGGCCAGCTTAAAATCGAGCAGGGTCAGCCACATCCTTTTCCATCTTAGTTCGTCCTGCTTGATAAACCCCTTGGTATACCTATCCCATAACCGATGGTTATGATACGTATATCTTTCAAAAAACTGATCAAAATCGGGGACACCTTTACTGGCAAGATCATTAGTTTCAAAAAGACTGGCCAGCGTTTTCCGGGAATTGGTTTCAAAATCCCATAAAGTGTGGTCAAGATCAAAGAATACATGCGGATACTTCATACTGCAAAGTACGAACTTGTTTTATGTACGAAGGTTGCTATGTAAAAAAGTTCTTACTTCGTAGTTATAATACTGAGTTATGAATATAGTGATTACAGGTGCATCAAAAGGAATTGGTAAAGCTATTGCCCAAATATTTGCAGCAGAGGGGAACCACCTTTTTCTTTGCAGCAGGAATGAAAAGCAATTATATGATACCATTGCTTATCTGCAAACCAGTTACCCATATTGTAAGGTTAGTGGGCAAATTACAGATATGGCAGTGAAAGATGATATCCAAAGATTTGGTGAGTGGGTACTTGCATCAGGTACCCCTGATATTGTAATCAATAATGCCGGCAAATTCACTCCCGGGTCCATATTTGAAGAGGCAGATGGCATTTTGGAGGAAATGATTCATGTAAATCTTTTTAGCGCCTATCGCCTTACCCGAATACTTTTACCTGCCATGATTCAGGCTAATCAAGGCCATATTTTTAATATTTGCTCGATTGCTTCATTACAAGCTTATGCAAACGGAGGCAGCTACAGTATCAGCAAATTTGCCTTATTAGGATTCAGTAAAAACCTTCGTGAAGAATTAAAACCTCATGGAATTAAAGTAACGGCAGTTTGTCCCGGAGCTACCCTGACAGCCAGCTGGGATGGCTTTGATATTGATCCAAAACGTATCATGGAAGCTACAGACGTAGCTAAAATGGTGCTTGCCGCATCACAACTCTCACCAATGGCTGTTGTAGAGGACATAATTTTAAGACCGCAACTGGGTGATTTATAGGCAGTTCTCTTTTATATTTCACTTGGTAACAATTTGTTTACACACGCATCATATTAGCATAATACGGTTTTGGCGTTTAAGTAAAAACTATTGGAGAGTTTTGCTAAACCCAAACCTATATGGAAAGACGTCCGGTAGATGTAGTAGTAATGAGTGACCTTCATTTGGGCACTTATGGTTGTCATGCAAAAGAGATTGTAAATTATCTCAAAAGTATTCAGCCTCAAATCCTTGTCCTTAATGGCGATGTCATAGACATCTGGCAATTCAACAAAAGATATTTCCCCGTAGCCCATATGCAGGTATTCAAAGAGATCATGAGTCTTTTGAGTAAGGGCACCCGTGTTATTTATATTACCGGCAATCATGATGAAGTACTTCGAAGATATAGTGATATTGAAATGGGGAATTTTCAGTTAACAGATAAAGTAGTAATGGAAATTGATGGTAAGATGACATGGATATTTCATGGAGATGTTTTTGATGCAACTACGAAAGGAAGTGCAAAATTACTGGCGAAATTAGGCGGGCATGGGTATGATTTGTTGATTCATATCAACAGTTTTATTAACTGGTGTCTGAAAGCCATGGGCAAAGAGAAAATGAGTTTTAGTAAGAAGGTTAAGAACAGTGTAAAAAAAGCAGTAGCCTGGATTGGCGATTTTGAACAGACTGCAGCAGAATTGGCGATTGAGAAAAATTATGATTATGTGATTTGCGGGCATATTCACCAGCCACAAAAAAGAGAAGTAGTTACAAAAAATGGAAAAGTGATGTATCTGAATAGTGGCGACTGGATCGAGAATCTTACGTCTCTCGAGTATCATCATAACGACTGGACAATATACCAATATGATGAAAAACAGTTTGCCTCAGTAACTACTCCTGTTGTGACCATGGAAAAGAAACTGCCACAATTAAATGTGGTAACGGACGAGGTAGCTTTATTTCTTCACTCCTTAGCAATGCCGTCATGAAGATTCTGTATTCCATACAGGCAACCGGGAATGGCCATATTAGTCGGGCTATGGAAATCATGCCTTTTTTACAACAATATGGTAAGGTAGATGTATTCCTGAGTGGCAGTAATAGTAACCTGCAACCTAATTTACCGGTTACCTACCGCAGTAAGGGACTTAGTTTATTTTATGGAAATACTGGAGGTCTTGATTATTGGAAAATGTGGAAAGAGTTGAATATTTATCGTGTTTTGAAGGAAGCAAAGGAGCTTCCTGTTGAAAAATATGATCTGGTATTAAATGATTTTGAAAGTATTACTTCTTTGGCCTGTCGCTTAAAAAAAGTACCTAGTATTGGATTTGGCCACCAGGCAAGTTTCCGTAGCTCACTTACACCGAGGGCTGATAAGAAAGATATTGCGGGAGAATATATTTTAAGGCAATATGCAACAGCTTCAGCATATATAGGCCTGCACTTTAAACAGTATGATCAGTTTATTTATTCTCCGGTAATCAAACAGGAGATACTCAACGCACAACCAACTGATCAGGGATATATCACTGTTTATTTATCACATTATAGTGATGAAGTGGTTGTAAAAAACCTACAAAAATTGAAAAATATCCGTTTTCAGGTCTTCTCTAAAAAAATAAAAGAGCCTACTGAATCAGTAAACGTGACTCTTTTCCCGATAAGTAATGATGGGTTTACGAATAGCCTGATACATTCTCATGGCGTAATTACCGGAGCAGGCTTCGAAACACCTGCAGAAGCCCTATATCTGGGCAAGAAAGTGCTGGCATTACCTATCAAAGGTCAATATGAGCAGTTGTGTAATGCAGCTGCCATGAAAGAATTCGGCGTGGTGGTGATTGACCAGATTAATGACAATTTTCACGAGCAGATGGCTCATTGGCTTAGCTCTCCTGCAACTACTCCATTGAGTTTATCTCATAATACTTATCAGCTTGTACAGATGGCTGTTGAAAAAGGTAGGTCTTTGCAGAAAGGGAACGCTATTCATACCGGCGGGTTATTATCAGAAGAAGATCTGGTGGCTATGTATTAGATATGTATGATTTTTTCACCCTTGGGAACATCCTAGACAGAGGCTCGCATAGATAAATCAATCAGCTAAAAATTATCTCCTGATAATATTACCTGCCAGGCATCGGATATTTTCCCATTATTCAAAAGCTCTGCGGCATACAGATGCAGTTCTTTCTCCATTTCTGAAGGGTTAATCCCATAATATTGAATGATGTTTTTTAAACGGGCATCAGTAAATGCAGGATTGATAATTGGTAAGGAATGAACATTAGCCAGCATACCCAGATGATTTCCACTTAAAAATTTGCTATTCCGGATACTTTCCGGAATCGCATCTACGCCAATACCAATTTCTCTATTGGGTTTCTCTACTTTGAAAAGATTTCGCTCATCAATTTTGCAATACCAATCTCCTCCTAATCTCGCTACCAGTTGAAATTTTTGCTGATCAATTTTCCCATCTTCCCCCAATATACTTTCATCTACATGCATACAGAGCACTTCAGCAATCACCAATTGACCGGCACCGGCAATTTCACCAAGACTTTTTATTTCGATGACCTTACATTCCAGCTTCACTTTGGCTTCTTTAACCATAGGCGGACTAACCAGTGTAGCTTTTTCTTTGGTAAACCCTGATTTAACAAACTCATCTACTCCTTTGGCAAATTCGCAACTCGATAAACTCATTTGCTGTACCATACCATAATCAACCAGATTAATAACACATTCCGGAATTTCCATTACGTTTTCTAATGTGTGCTTTAGTGTATTATCTCTGCTACGTCTTGCAGGAGAAAAAATAACCACAGGCGGGTTATTCGAAAATAAATTGAAAAAGCTAAATGGACTAAGGTTTACATTTCCTGATGTATCTATTGTACTGGCAAAGCAAATGGGTCTGGGTGCAATGGCGTGTTGGAGCCAGTTTTGTTTTTCCGATACAGGGATTGTAGAAAGGTTAATCAACATAAAATATTTTTCTATGCGGTGAAAAGATCAGGGCTTATGTTTCTTTGCTAGAATAGAAAAATCTGACTCCTCCGCAACAAGTATATTCCGCAATTTACCCAGTGATTCTACCTCCATCTCTATGGTATCTCCCGCTTCCAGCCATTGCTCAACATAATTAGGATCATGTAATTTGCCAGTACCATTTAATTCAAGGAAACAACCCGTACCTACAGTACCACTTCCAATAACATCTCCCGGCTGCATCGTAACTCCATATGCACATCTTTCAATGATCTCAGCAAAAGTCCAATCCATATCTCCCAGGTTTCCGCTACTTACCTGAATACCGTTTACAGCGCATTTCATAGGCAGGTTCCAATTTTTGCCTGTATGGCCTTCTTTGCAGGGAATTTCAAATGGCTCCAACTCATCCAGTGTAACCAAAACCGGACCTAGTACGGTAGAAAAATCCTTGCCTTTAGCTGGACCAAGATTTAGTAACATCTCTTCCATTTGTAGTCTTCGGGCACTCATATCATTCATGATCATTAATCCCCCTATATACTGATCAGCTTGTTCAGCAGTAATATTTCTGCCTTGCCTGCAGATGACAATGGCTACTTCCAGTTCAAAATCAAGTTTCTCAAAATGATCTGGCATACAATGGATCTCTCCAGGCCCCTGAATACTTTGGTGATTGGTAAAGTAAAAAATAGGATACTGATCAAATTCTGGTATCATCTCTACTTTCCGGTTTCTTCTGGCAGCGGCTACATGCTGGCGAAATGCATATCCATCTCTGCAAGATGCAGGGAAAGGAATGGGAGAGAGAACTTGTATATCATTGATTGATAGGCCTTGCTCTCTACTTACAACTCCTGAAACAATTGCTTTGTTTACCTGCTGGGCAATTGGAAACATATCATCCCAGTAATGGAGAAACATATTCATACTATTGGGCAGCTCCGGATGTAATAAATCGCAATCAAACAAAAGATCATCAAAAAAAAATGCAAGTTGATCATGACCATCCTTTAGATAAGAAACCAGTTTCATATACAGCAATATTAGGAGGCGAAAATAGAGCAAAAACATGAGCATACATTGCAGAGGAACACTATCTTTATTTGACTATTTCAGGTGATATGGAAAAACATTTTCTTACCAGGTGCAGGATTCTTGTTCTATCTGTCCTATTTTTTATCGGCAATGCCAACGCAGCTGATAGCAGCTGGATTAGAATTAATCAATTAGGATACTCTACCCATAGCCTTAAAGTGGCAGTTTGGTGTAGCAAAAATAAACAAACACTACAATCATTCGAATTGATTGACGCAGATAGCAGGAAATGCGTATATAGGAATAATGCAGGAAAGGCATTTGGCAAGTATGGCCCTTTTTCCGAAACCTATCGGCTCGATTTCACGGCATTTCTCAGACCCGGCAAATATTATTTAAAAACCGGGAACACGGTCTCTACTGTATTTGCCATAAGTGATACAGTGTATAAAGGAGCGGCTGATTTTTGTTTACGGTACATGCGTCAGCAAAGGAGTGGCTTTAATCCATTTCTAAATGACAGTTGTCATACACATGACGGGTATACTTTATATGGCCCGATGTCCGATAGTACGCATATAGATGCCGTAGGCGGCTGGCATGATGCGAGTGATTATTTACAGTATAGTACTACTTCTGCCAATGCCACTTATCATTTATTGGCTGCTTACCGGGACTATTCACATGTATTTACCGATCGTAAAAAAGCAAATGGATTAGATGGGAAGAATGGTATTCCCGATATACTGGATGAAGCGAGATGGGGATTGAACTGGTTATTAAAAATGAATCCGCAGGATGACTGGATGTTTAACCAGTTAGGAGATGACCGAGATCATATGGGCATGCGGATACCCAAAGAGGATGCATTTTATGGAAAAGGTTTTGAAAGACCCGTTTATTTTGTAAGCGGAGAAAGGCAACAACGCGGTAAATTCCTGAACAATACAACCGGCACCTCTTCTATTGCCGGAAAGTTTGCAAGTGCTTTTTCATTAGGGTCACAGATGTATGCTGAAACAGAACCTGTATTTGCTTCTCTATTACAAAGAAAAGCGAATAGCGCCTGGCTATTTGGACTAAAAAAACCGGGAGTAAGCCAAACAGCATCTGTTCGGTCACCTTATATCTATGCAGAAGATAATTGGGTAGATGATATGGAATTAGCGGGGGCCAGTTTGTTTCAATTATCGCAATATAAAGACAGTAGCAAATTGCAAGCAGCTTTTCAATATGCGAAACAGGAACCGGTAACTCCCTGGCTGGGCAACGATACAGCAAAGCATTACCAATGGTATCCATTTATAAATCTTGGTCATTATGAATTGGCACTCACATTACAAGGCGCCAAAAAGGATACAATTCTTGATTACTATCGACAAGGAATAGAGAAAGTATGGAGTAAGGCGAAGAAGAATGCTTTTTATCGTGGAATACCTTTTATCTGGTGTAGTAATAACCTGACTACTTCTTTTGCCATTCAATGTAGCTGGTATGAACGTTTAACGCAAGATCATTCTTTTGCAGAATTTGAACAGGCTAATTTCGACTGGCTTTTTGGTTGTAATCCATGGGGGACGAGTATGGTATATGGACTGCCTTCCTGGGGAGATACACCCGAAGATCCGCATTCTGCATTTACACATATCAAGCATTACCCGATCGATGGCGGGTTAGTAGATGGCCCTGTGTACACATCCATATATAAAGGGCTGATTGGTATTCAATTAAAGGATGTGGACGAATATGCTGAATTTCAAAGCGATCTGGCTGTTTATCATGATGATTATGGCGATTATAGTACGAATGAACCAACCATGGATGGAACTGCGTCACTGATTTATTTACTGGCTGCAAAAGAAACGGCATCATTCGACTATCTACCTGAAAATAAAAACTGGAGAGGCTTTAGGCCCAAAAGTTATCTTTTCCAATTTTCACATAAAGCAGCTATACGCGGCGATTCAACAAAAAAGCAGATTGCCTTGGTGTTTACTGGAGATGAATTCGGCGATGGATTAAATACGATTGCCCATACTTTAGAAAAGCAGCAGGTAAAAGGATCATTCTTTTTCACTGGCAGATTTTATAGAAATAAAGCTTTTCAGGAAGGGATTACGAAACTGTATCTCCAAAAAAACATGATGGGTCCACATTCAGATGAGCACCTTTTGTATTGTGACTGGACTAAGCGCGATAGCACATTGGTTACAAAAGATTCATTATTATCCGACTTGTTTCGAAATGAAGATGCAATGATTGCTGCAGGAATAAAGGATGAAGATATTGGCAAATTATTTATACCGCCTTACGAATGGTGGAACGATAAGGTAGCGAGTTGGCTGGATACTGCAAATAGTAAATTATTTTGTTTTACACCTGGTACCACCAGTAATGCCGATTATACATTCCCGGAAATGGGTAAATCTTATAGAAGCAGTGAGTTAATCATGCAGTCTATCAAAAAAATGAATGATACACGGCCGCAAAAGCTGAATGGAGTAATTTTATTAGTACATGCCGGAACAGATCCACGCCGTACAGATAAATTATATAACCGTTTGGATGAATTGATCAGTTACCTGAAAAAGGAGGGCTATCAATTTAAAAGAGTAGATGAGTTGCTTGCGGACTAAATGATTATTCTGCTTACCATTTCTCCTCTTCCGGAATTTCACCTTTTTGTGTAAACATATTTTTGGCGAGTTCTCTTTGCGCTATTCTTTCTATGATTAGTTGTGCAATAAGATCACCCGCATCACCCGTTGGATGTTCAATTAAAACTGATTTTAGTTTATCCTCGCTTACATCAAGACGGTATAATAACTGTACCAGGCGTGAAAAATCTTTTTCTATCAAGCTATTAATAAAATCTGCCATCTGGCTGGCAGTTAGTTTTTCGATAGTAAGTAATTGATTCTCAGTTTCCATGGTATATAAAGGTAATAAAGCTTATAATGGTCAGGGGTAAAAGAGCCAAATTTGACAAATAAATCATACAAAATGTAAAATAAACTTGTCAAAATGAAATATATATTGTACTTTTTACTTCTAATTTAGAAAAAATGAAAAAGCTACCTCTGTTACCCCATATTTACCAAAGGGTTGGATTTTTGCTGTTTATACCCTTTTTATTACTGAGTATATCCTATGCCGGGTGGGACTATGAAATTCCCTGGCTCAGTTATTCTAAGCCTTCACAGCAACTAATTGATTTTAATAACCACAATTTTACAGACGAGCTGGCGTTGGCTGGCTTGATAGTAAGTTTATTGCTGATTTCTTTTTCAAAAGAAAAAATTGAGGATGAGGCTATACAATTTTTCAGGCTTGCCTCTTTGCAATGGGCTGTGCTCGTAAACTATTTAATTCTGATATTGTGCGTTATGCTTGTTTATGGATCAGGTTTCCTAAGTGTTATTTTATACAATATGTTTACTGTACTGGTGATTTTTATAGTTCGCTTTCGTTTTGTATTGTATCAACACAATAAATCGAATCCATGAAAAACAAACTAAAGATACAGAGAGCCATACATGATCTTACACAGGATGATCTTGCCAAAAGAATCAGTGTAAGCCGCCAAACGATTAATACCGTTGAATCTGGTAAATACATTCCTTCCACCGCTCTGGCATTGAAAATGGCAAAAACATTTGGGATTTCAGTAGAAGAATTGTTTCAACTTGAAGAGGGAGATTAACAAATACTTTTTCTAACCTTTCATTGCTTGCCAGCTCTTATGGTTAAGTTCCATTTTATGAAACTATATCCATTTATTTTGCAAGGTTCACCAAGATTGATTGGTATTGTGTTGTTGATTAGCCTGATAGCACTTTTTATTTATCAAATCATACAAACAACCCCAATAGACAATTCCTTTCCTGAACCAGAATGTATTGGCATGCCTGGAATTAACCTACTTTTTAGCTGATCAGCATAAATCATCTTGCAGGTATAGCGTAGCCAATCAAAATTTTTCTATAACCCCTAACCCAAACAAAGCAAAATCATATTTTACAGGGTCTTTGGGATCTAAGGTTCGCAGATAATCTGTCAATTCTACTGCTGCCTGCCAATCGATTTGTTTACGCTCTAATAATCCAAACCTTTTGGCTACCCTTGCTACGTGCAGATCTATCGGACAAATCAGATCTGAAGGCTTGATTTGATTCCATATACCAAAATCAACCCCTTTCTTATCTTTTCTCACCATCCATCGCAGATACATATTTAGTCTTTTACAGGTAGAGCCTTTAAAAGGAGTGGCAATATGTTTTTTTGTTCTTGCAGGAATATCTTCTAAGGAAAAGAAATAGTTATGGAAATGGATAAGTGAAAATTCAATAAAGTGCTCTTTTTTACTCATATCGACTTGCTTTTTCCCATTCAAAAAACAGGCATTTTGCAGAAAAGCACTCTCCAGGCTGGGGTATTTAGTATAATGATGCTTTAGAAATTCAATAAAATATAAAAGATCCGTTGCGTTGAAGGTACGATGCTTAAAACCTTCCAGTTTTTTTAAATCACCTGCTGTATGATTTTTGCAAAATTCATACGGCGTATTATCCATCAACTGGATCAACTCTTTCGATTTATTTATGATCGTGGTTCTGTTACCCCAGGCAAAAACAGCAGCGAATAAGCCTGCAATTTCAATATCCTGTTTTTTGGAAAAATAATGCGGGATACAAACAGGATCATCTTGGATGAAAGAGGGATGGTTGTATTTATTGACCTTTTCGTCAAAAAACACCTTCAAATCATTTGTGTCAGCTTTTTTCATCAATTGCAAAGGATAAAGCTAAACATATAATTACTAGAAACTCGTAACCAGTAACCTGTAACGCTTAATAAGTGTTCTTTCCTTAAAAAATGACCGAAGTCATTTCCCATTTCCCACAACTCTCCTAACTTGCATGCATTCCTTGCCCGCAAAAAAAGCCATATGCAAAAAAAGATTCTACTTGCCTTTCTTCTGGTATCTGGTTCCCAGTTGTTTGCGCAATCCAAAACTTCTTCAATACCTGCTTACAAAAATCCAAAATTAGCCATCAGTCAAAGGATAGACGATCTTTTACAAAGAATGACATTGGAAGAAAAAGCAGGTCAGTTAAACCAGTTAAATGGTGGTGTATTTACTGGTCCAGCGGTAAACGACGCCGGCCAACAGGAAAAAGTGAAAATGGTGAAGGATGGAAAAGTAGGCTCATTCCTGAATGTTACTGGTGTAAAAGAAACAAAGAACATCCAACGGGTAGCGGTAGAACAAAGTCGGTTAGGGATACCTATATTATTCGCATTTGATGTAATTCATGGATATAAAACCATTTTCCCAATTCCATTGGCAGAAGCCTGTAGTTGGGACCTTGCTCAAATAGAAAAAAATTCCGGGGTGGCTGCCAAAGAAGCGGCCGCCGCAGGGTTGCACTGGACTTTTGCTCCTATGTGTGATATCAGCAATGATCCTCGCTGGGGCAGGGTAATGGAAGGGGCAGGAGAAGATACCTATTATGGAGGGTTAGTAGCGGCAGCAAGAGTAAAAGGGTTGCAGGGGAACCTGGATGATGTATCACATATTCTTGCCTGTGTAAAACATTTTGCTGCGTATGGCTTGGTAGAAGCCGGCAGAGAATATAATAATGTGGATGTATCCAGAACTGCATTATGGAACAAATACCTGCCTCCGTACAGAGCTGCGGTGGATGCCGGTGCTGCAACAGTAATGAATTCTTTCAATGTAATTGACGGCGTTCCGGCAAGTGCCAATCATTTTTTGGTAACGGATGTGTTGAAAAAGAAATGGGGTTTTAAGGGATTGGTTGTGAGCGATTGGGGATCATTTGGAGAAACCATTGCACATGGATATGCGGTTGATGAAAAAGATGCCGCATACAAATCACTACAAGCAGGTAGTATGATGGATATGGAGTCAAAAGTGGTGGTTCAGTACCTGCCTCAACTGGTAAAAGAAGGTAAGCTGAGTATGAAACAAGTTGATGATGCGGTTGCTAAAGTTTTATATTTCAAATTTAAATTAGGGCTATTTGAAGACCCTTATAAATTTTCAGACGAAGCTCGCGAAACAGCTACCTTATTCAATGATGCCAATAAACAGGAAGCCTTAAAAGCGGCTAGAGGTTCTATTGTTTTATTAAAAAATGAAGGACAGTCGCTGCCAATTAAAAAATCAGTTAAGAAAATTGCTCTTGTGGGTTATTATGCAAAAAGCAAAGACGATATGTTTGATTTTTGGGTAGCGAATGGTAGCGCAAATGATGCGATAAGTGTTTATGAAGGTCTACTGGAGAAATTCGGAAAAGCAGCTATTGACTATACTGCCGGATACACTGCAGATGCAACAACCAATGAAACTTTAATCAATGAATCAGTGGCTTCTGCTGCAACAGCAGATATGGTAATTGTATCCGTAGGTATCAGTGGAAAAATGGCTGGCGAAGACAGGGCACTGGCTAATATATCGATACCTGAAGGGCAGGTTCAATTACTCAAAGCATTACAAAAAACAGGCAAACAAATAATTGTATTGGTAAATAGTGGAAGACCTTTGGTTTTAACGCAGATACAGGATCTTTCCAGTGCTATTGTACAATGTTGGATTTTGGGAACAGAAACCGGAACAGCCGTTGCTGATGTACTTGCCGGGGATTATAATCCTTCCGGTAAAACGGTTATGAGTTTCCCATATGCAGTTGGGCAGATTCCTGTTTACTACAATCATTTTAACACCAATCGCCCCGCACCTGAAACCGGTGATCCATCCTGGAAAACCCGGTACCGGGATATTCCGAATGATCCATTGTATCCTTTTGGGTTTGGGATGAGCTATACAAAATTTGATTATTCTGGTTTAACATTAAGCAGTAATCAGATGATGAAAGGAGGAAAGCTGCAGGTGAGTGTGACAATAAAAAATAGTGGTGGATATGATGGAGAAGAAGTGGTTCAGTTATATATAAGAGATATAACAGCTTCAATTGTAAGGCCTGTGAAAGAATTAAAAGCGTTTCAAAAAATATTCCTGAAAGCAGGAGAAACGAAAACGGTAAGCTTTAGTTTATCAGGCAAAGACCTGTCATTTTATGATGGAGAAGGAAATATTAAACTGGAAGCCGGGAAATTCAATGTGTTTATTGGTGGTGACTCTAAAAATACAATTGAGGCGGCGTTTGAATTAAAGTAGTTTCATTTTTCACCGCAGAAAACAGGAGTACGCTGAGCATTTACGAAGTTATCTCTGCGTAACCTTTGCGCCTCCTGTTCTCTGTGGTGAAAAAACTATCCAATAGCCAGGTTAAGATCATCCATCAGGTCATCCACATCTTCAATACCTACACTCAACCGGATTAAACTATCTGTTAACCCGTTTTTGATTCTCTCTTCCGTTGGGATAGAAGCATGCGTCATAGACGCAGGGTGATTGATTAATGATTCAACACCGCCTAAACTTTCCGCCAGTGCAAATACTTTGGTAGAAGATAAAACACGTTTTGCATTTTCAATGCTGTCATCTTTCAATGTAAAACTCATCATACCCCCAAAACCACGCATTTGTTTTTTGGCAACTGCATAGTTTTTATGATCTTCAAAACCGCACCAGTAAACTTTAGCTACTTTGGGATGGTTGCGAAGAAAATGAGCGACCTTCTCTCCATTCTCACAATGACGTTGCATACGAACGTGGAGCGTTTTGATGCCACGCAATACCAGAAAGCAATCCATTGGACCAGGAACAGCGCCACAACTTTTTTGGATAAAATAGAGTTGTTCTCTCAGTTCGGGGTCATTCATAACCAGGCAGCCCTGAATTACATCACTATGTCCGCCAAGATATTTAGTAGCGGAATGCATTACAATATCTGCACCAAGATCAAGCGGGTTTTGTAAATAAGGAGAGGCAAAAGTATTGTCAACACAAAGGATTGCCTTGTGCTCTTTTGCAATGGCGGCAACTGCTTCGATATCCGTAATATTCATCAGTGGATTGGTAGGTGTTTCAATCCAGATAAGTTTTGTATTGGGTGTAATGGCCTTTCGTATATTTTCTATGTCGGTTGTATCCGTATAAGTAAATTGGATGCCATATTTTGCAAAAATCTTGGTAAACATCCGGTAAGTCCCCCCATACATATCATTCGCTGCAATTACCTGATCACCGGGCAACAATAATTTGATAACCGCATCAGTAGCGGCAACCCCGCTTGAAAATGCAAGTCCAAACTTTCCGTTCTCGATCTGTGCATAAGCCTCTTCCAGGGCTTTACGGGTTGGGTTCTGACTACGTGCATATTCAAATCCTTTATTAACACCAGGCGCTTCTTGTACATAAGTAGAGGTCTGGTAAATAGGTGTCATAATTGCACCTGTTGACGGGTCCGGCTCTGTGCCTGCGTGTATATATTGTGTTGCTCGTTTCATCGTCTTTTATTTATTTAGTAAAGATGCAGTATTGCGATTACTTATTGGTTAAAATAAACAGTTACTAATTATTTATTGAAGACGGGTTGCCGGATAGGGAAATAGGTAATACCGCCCGAATATCATCCCAAAGAATAATCATATTCGCTCCCGTTTTGGTTTCCTCAAAATAAATGGTAAAAGCTTCAACGGTTTCGGTATTCCTGTCAATATCCGCATCCGCCCGCAAAATATCTTTTTTGGAATCATACGTAAAACTTCCCCAAACATAATTGTCTTTGCTGATGATCAGGGTCCACTTGTTTTCATGAGGAATACAGTAAACCGTATATCTTCCCTTTACAAGAGATTTTCCTCCAATTTTTACATTGCTAAAGAATTCGATTTCGGTAGCTTCATTTGCTCCCAATCGCCATAGTTCATTGTATTTTACAATGCCTCCAAAAATGGCTCTTCCGTTTTTTAGAGGTCGGCCATAAATCACCCTGGCTATAGGAAAGGCCTTGGCTTTTCCGCTCATTTTAAGTAAAGGGTAATTAGCCGGCCAGTAACTCATATCCATAGGCGATTTGTCGAGCTCAGTTGGCTTTTGCTGGCCATAGGTATAAAAGAAACCAAAAAAAAGGATAATGGAAAAAAGTGACTTCATGAAAAGGATTTTCACAAAGATAGCCACCTATGTAGTTAAGAACTCAGCCAGCTGCATATGTGCAAATTTTTTAACATCTGGGAAAAACCCTTGGTAACAGTCCCGTAGTTTGGAATAATGCAATAAAAACAGATGGTAAGCTTCTTCAATGCTGGTTAAATAAAGGGCTCTTCTGGCTACGCCGCCGAAACTTTTTTCAACCCCATCCGTAAACCGATAATGATATAGCCAATTCTGATCTATCATATAAGGAAGCATACGGGCAAATCTTTCCGGTAATATGTTTTCCTGTTTTTGTAACTGCTGGTAAACTTCTGCTGAAAATATTTTTAATGCTTCTTCTGTCAGTTCAGTTTCATCTAAAGCCAGAAAATGATCATATACAACATCAATTAATGCGCCTGCATAAGCGCCAACAGCCGGTTGTAAATATGTTTTCGCTTCTCGGGTAGCAAAATGTTGGTCGGTAAAAGTATCAATGGCCCTGTGAAGCCGTATTCCGTATTGAATGGGTAAAGGGTAAGTATATTGTTTTTTTCCTTTAATAAAATCACTAATCATATTACCCACCAGAATATCTGGATGATGAAAGGAAAGATATGCATGGGCTAAATAATTCATCCGGGCAATGAAGTTACTGATAAATTCAGCTGCCTTATTTAGTTTCAACGGTTCGGTTGTGTTTTTGCAGGCTCGCAAAAATTAGTTTACCAAGACACAAACGAAACCAGACTACTTTATTTCATCTTTTATCCAACCGGCAATCAAGCTTAAAGCAAGAGGCGATATGGTTTCCTCTATTGTAGCATATTCGGCCAGTTCTCCTGTTTTGGCTGTTTGAAACAAGTGGTTAAGAGAAGCTAATGGAGTTACCTGGAAATGCTTATTTCCGCTTCGACTAAGAACAGACCTGATTATGGCAAGATTCTTTTTTGCATCAACCTGTGTGTCTTTCGTTCCATTGATTGCCAATACCGGACAGGTTACTTTTGCAAGATCCTGTGAAGGATTGTAGGTAATAAAAAACCGCATCCAGGCAAGATCGTAAAGCGAATGATAAAGTGTATGAATTTCACGACCCACCACACTATTTTCTTTTACATAGAGAGCTGTAACAGTTTCTTTTGAAAGCCCTTTTTTCCAAGAGGCAAACTGGAGAGATACCATGGTATCCAAATCCTCTTTTTTTGTATCGGCAAAATGAGATAAAATGCTTGAATGTAATTTTGAAAATTCTTTTGCCGATAACGAATCAACCCCAGCTTTGAGCAAGGAATGCTCGTTTTGCTCAACATTGGTTTGTAACCCACCTTCTATCGGCCCAGCCCATAAAATAATAAATGCAATATCTTTTCTTCTGGCAGCCACCATAGGCGCAATAATCCCGCCCTCACTATGGCCAATCAGGCCTATTTTTTTCTTGTCCAGATCAGTTCTTGACAGAAGATAATTAAAACTGGTTTCTACATCTTTTGAAAAATCTGCAGAAGTGAGTAGGTTAGGATCAACGCCCAAACTGCTTTTGCCCATTCCTCTGTCATCTACACGCAATACCCCTATTCCCTGGTTGGTTAGGTAATCTGCAAGAACCCCATATAACTTATGACCAAACAAAGTGCCATCCCTATCCTGTGAACCGCTCCCGGAAATAATGATTACCGTGGGAAAATTTTTTAGGTTTCTGGGTTTTGTAAGTGTAGCACCATAGTGAACGGTTTTGTCTGCATTATCATATTCTACCTCTTCCTGATCATATTGAAATGGCGGTTTAGGCGTTTGCGGACGATTGGGTGCGGTTGGCTGTTTTGGACTTTCGGTGGCTGCAATACGAGAAAGGGTCATATCAGTATTGCGTGCTCCCTGGAAAAAAATACCTTTTATTTCATCAGTCCCATTCCATTTACCTTTAAAACCCCCTTTAATGGCTTCAATGGTAATTAATAAGCTGTCATTGGTAAGGGAAGTATTATTACAGTTGATGCCGAATGCATTTTGGTCCGGGCTATCGAAAGTGCTGGAAAATCCGGTTGCCGACTTATTGATATGAAAAACAAGCTTTAGCTTTTTATCTCCCACAGGAATCAATCCCTGCCAGTTACCTATGATATCAGCGGCAAATACAACAATACCGGAAAGTAGCATTAAACAAAGAATAAACGCTTTTTTCATAAAATTAATCTTGTTGATGTTTTTTAAAATACAGATAAGAATACCCAATCGGTATGATTACCATTATTCCAATAATGACCATGAATGCAGCAACTGCATATTGATAAGGAAGTATAATTGTGAAGACAGCAGCAATCAGTCCACCTGCAAACCATAATTTGCCTCCCAGCCTATGGGTTTTTTTCCAATTATCTTCATTTTCCAAAGTCCAGGGGACGCGGATGCCCACAAAATAATTTGGCTTCATATTGATCATCAGGTTGCCCATCAGGCTTAAGAATATAGAAATGGTTGGAAGTAGCAATTTTTCAACACTAAACAGGTTTCCTCTCATCGCATTGATAATGAGTAGCTGAAGAACAACAAAAAATATTACCAGTATAAAAGATAGTTTTGAAAGTAATTGGGATGAAGAAGCGGCCGTTCTTTTCGGGTCTATAGAAGGAAGGTTTTTAAGTAACAGGTACATAAAAAAGGAAGAACCCGTCAAAATACCTACAAATACCCAGCTCTCCGCTTTTTCTGAATATTGATCAGGCCCATGAAAGTTGAAATGGGTAGGGATAGATGCGGGTAACGATGAATAAATAGAGCCCAGATATATAAGCGGAATCAGCATGATCAGGCAGACCAATACATCTGCAGCGGTTGGTTTCTTTTTCATGATTTTTTCTTTTTAGGTGAAAATTGCATAAGCCAGGTTAGCATTTCATCCATTACGGTTGTATTGATAGAGTAGGTAATATACTGGCCTTCTTTTACCGCTACCACTAATTCAGCCTGCTTTAGCAGGTCAAGATGGTGCGAGATACTGGGCTTGGATATATCAAACCTGTCTGCAATTTCTCCTGCTGTAAGATCACCTTCTTTCAGTATCTCCAGAATCTCTCTGCGGGTAGGGTCATTAAGTGCTTTGAATAAAGCGTTCACAGGTAATAATAATTTGATATTTAGACAAATGTCTAAATACTTATTTAATTCCCCAAATTATTTTTGCAAACAGGTCTATAAAAAGATCTGTTAACGCCACTTTTCCAAATTAACCCAATCATAACGGCATTTGTGATTTTGTTAAGAAATCGGCCAAAACCCTTTATCAGCAAGGCTTTGCTAAACCTATTAACAATTCCTAACCTTGCTCATTCAACCGCTCATAACAGTGATGCCCGTTTTTTTGTAGCCCCATCATAATTCAAATCGGCAGTTTGGGTATGATTCTATATTTGAGATATCAAAAAACCAAATCAGAAAACCAACCATTTAAAAACAAAACCTATGAAAAAATTATTTATCGCCGCACTCATGATTGCCGCAATGGGAAGTAGCGCTTTTGCTGCAGATGCAAGTAAAATAAGCTATAAAGTAAAAACGAATTTCGAAGTGCAGTTTGCAGAAGCTGAAAATGTACACTGGACCCTTGGACCTGATTTTAGCAAAGCTACCTTTCAACTAAATGAAGAAACCCTCGAGGCATTTTATAACCAGAATGGTGAATTGCTAGGATACAGTCGTAAAATAGATTTTAAAAAATTGCCGGCAAAAGCAATTCAGAAAATTCGTAAAAGCTATACCGATTATACAATAACTGACAGTATAGAGTTCAACGAGGAAAATGGAAAAAAATATTATGTATCACTTGAAAACGGAAATAGAAAACAGATCCTGGGTATCTCAGTATATGGTGAAGTAACGCCCTATGGCGTTAGAAAATAATAAGCAGGGTATTGGGTACCTTGCAAACAGAAGAGCCCTGCTTACGTGGGGCTTTTCTGTTTGATAGCATGTTTGGGGAAATCTGTAAATAACGATTGGGAAACACTTCTTCCTGAAAACCATGATTGTATAGAGATTCCATAAACCGGAAACCGACTTGCGAACTATTGATCGGCAGGCTTTTAGCGATTAAGATTAGCTGAAAAAGCTTCTTCTCAAAAACCGCCCAAAAAAATTACTTTTGCCCCTCAAAACAAATACCATGAGTAAAGGACCTATTTCGCAGTTTATTCAACACCAATATCGCCATTTTAATGCTGCAGCACTGGTAGATGCGGCTAAAGGATATGAAACCCATTTGCTGGACGGAGGCAAAATGCTGGTAAGTCTTGCAGGTGCTATGAGTACAGCAGAGCTGGGAATCAGTCTGGCAGAAATGATTCGACAGGATAAAGTAGCCATTATCAGTTGTACGGGTGCCAACCTCGAAGAAGATATTATGAACCTGGTGGCGCATAGCCATTATAAGCGGGTACCTAATTACCGCGACCTGAGTCCACAGGAAGAATGGGACCTGCTCGAAAATCATTATAACCGGGTTACGGATACCTGTATACCGGAAGAAGAAGCTTTCAGAAGACTTCAAAAGCATATCCATAAACTTTGGGCTGATGCAGAAGCTGCCGGGGAGCGTTATTTTCCGCATGAATACATGTATAAAATGCTGCTGAGCGGTGTTTTGGAACAGTATTATGAAATTGACCCCAAAGACAGTTGGATGCTGGCCGCTGCTCAAAAAAATATCCCGATTGTTGTACCAGGCTGGGAAGATAGTACCATGGGAAATATTTTTGCTTCTTACGTGATTAAAGGAGAATTGAAAGCGGTTACCATGAAAAGCGGGATTGAATATATGGTATGGCTGGC
>CAIYKV010000121.1 GCA_903926855.1 uncultured Bacteroidota bacterium
TAACTGTATTTCAGGCTGGAGCTTATGTAGCTTACCTGAACAGTCCCGGTTATGCTGAAGCGATTCTCCCAGCTTATAAACCTTTCTTTGCTTTTTCAACCGTAGTTACATTAACAGCAGGCACATTATTTGTAATGTGGTTGGCTGAAAAAATACAGGATAAAGGATTGGGTAATGGTACTTCTATTATTATCATGGTAGGTATCCTTTCAAGGCTCCCGGTTTCTATTATTCAGGAATTTAGTGCGAAAGGGCAGAAAGGCGGCGGTGGTTTATTAATCTTCCTGATCGAAATTGCGATACTGGTTACTATTATACTTGGTTTGATCATACTGGTGCAGGGTGTACGAAAAATACCGGTTAACTATGCCAAACAAATTATTGGCAGCAGGCAGTTTGGAGGAGCACGTCAATTCCTGCCTATCAAAGTAAATAGTGCTGGTGTAATGCCGATCATCTTTGCGCAGGCAATCATGTTCTTACCAACCCTAGTATCTTTTACGAATATTGATTCAGCACAGGGTATCGTGAAAATATTCAATGACCATAGTAATGTATGGTACATGATTATTTATTCTGTAATGGTAATTGGTTTTACCTTCCTGTATACTGCATTGATCTTTAATCCAAAACAGATTTCTGAAGACCTGAAAAGAAACAACGGATTTATTCCGGGTGTGAAACCAGGGCAGCCTACAGCAGATTATATTGGATCCATTATGGATAAGATTACCTTACCGGGTGCAATATTTCTTGCCTTTGTAGGTATTTTACCGGGTTTTGCCCAAAGACTGGGGGTAACCCAGGGATTCAGCTCTTTCTTTGGAGGAACTTCTTTGTTGATTATGGTGGGAGTTATACTGGATACTTTGCAACAGATTGAAACCTATCTTCTGATGCGCCAGTATGATGGATTAATGAAAAGCGGAAGGATTCAGGGAAGACAAACGATTTCTACTACAACAACCATATAATTTATATAAAATTGTTGAACTTTGTAAACCTGCCTCCTGCTAAGTGCCGGAAGGCAGGTTTCTTTTTACAATGACCCGACGAAATAATATGATGATTCATAAAACAGAAGCAGAGATTGGTTTCATGAATGAAGCGGCAACCCTGGTAAGTAAAACCCTTACCGAAGTGGCTACTTTATTAAAGCCAGGTATGACTACTTTACAGATCGATAAAATTTGTGCCGATTTTGTAAAGGACCATAAAGCCATTCCTTCATTTTATAATTATCGCGGCTATCCGCATAACGTATGTACTTCAGTAAACGATGTTGTTGTACATGGATTCCCCAATCATGAGCCTCTTAAAGAAGGAGATATTATTTCTGTAGATATGGGTGTGATATTAAATGGATGGCATGGAGATCATGCGTATACATTTATTATCGGGGAAGTACCTGAAGAGGTACTACAGTTGGTTCGTGTTACCAAAGAATCTTTATACAAGGGAATTGAAAAAGCCATCATCAATAATCGGGTGGGCGATATTTCTTATGCTATACAGGAGCATACAGAAAAAAAATATGGCTATGGTGTAGTGCGGGAATTGGTAGGTCATGGATTGGGGAGAAGCCTGCATGAAGACCCGCAGGTTCCTAATTATGGAAAGCGAGGAAGCGGTCCGAAGATGAAAGAAAATCTGGTTTTGGCGATAGAGCCCATGATCAATATGGGATCGAGAGAAGTATATACAGATGATGATGGCTGGACGATAAGAACACGCGATGGAAAGCCTTCTGTGCATTTTGAACACGATGTATGTATTAAACGTAACCAGGCGATGATACTCTCTGATTATAGTATTATTGAAGCAGCTGAAAAAGCAAACCCCCATCTCAATTCACTTTATTACTGATCTTTTCTTATTATCTTACTAATAAATTAAGTAAGATGAGAAGTATTGCATTATTTCTGTGTTTAGCTGCTATGAGCCGTATGGCATATGGTCAGTCCGATGAAACTTTACAGATCCGTGCTGTACGTGAAAAAAACGAATACAAATGGATGCAGGAATACATCCCTTTTTTGTCCATACCCAATATCGCTTCTGATAGCATTCAAATCAATAAAAATGCTGCGTATATTTTTCAAATGATGAAAAATCGTGGAATTGAGCATGTGCAATATTTAATTGCGGATAGTAAGGGCACACCACCGGTTGTATACGGTGAAGTAAATATTGCCGGGGCCGATAGTACACTGATCTTTTACGCGCATTATGATGGACAACCTGTAGATAGTACGCAGTGGTCGAAAATCCTTTCTCCGTTTAGCCCCAAACTGTTGAATGGGTCTCTTGAAAAGCAGTCATCCTTAATTCCTTTTCCCGATGCTAATGGTAAATATGATCCGGAATGGCGAATTTATGCCCGCAGTGCATCAGATGATAAAGCAGGTATTATGGCGATCTTAGCGGCTTATGAAGCAGTTAAGCAAGCCGGGTATTCATTTCATTATAACCTTCGATTCTTTTTTGAAGGAGAAGAAGAAGCCGGGTCTACACATCTGTATCAGATATTTCAAAAATATACCAACCTGCTAAAATCTGATCTTTGGGTAATTTGCGATGGGCCCGTGCACCAATCTTCCAAAAAAATGATCGCATTTGGTGTAAGAGGTGATGCACATGTTGAAGTAACCGTATATGGACCCAGCAGGCCCTTGCATAGCGGCCACTATGGAAACTGGGCACCTAATCCGTCACTCATGCTGGCAAAATTACTTGCGTCAATGAAAGATGAGAAAGGGCGTGTAACCATTCCTGGTTTTTATGATAACATAACACCACTTACTGCTGAGGAAAAGAAAGCGATTGCCGAAACGCCATCGGTAGATAGCCAGATGAAAAATGAATTGAAGTTTTCAAATGAAGAAATGACGGGGCTTGGGTTAACAGAATCGCTAATGTTGCCTTCATTGAATATTAATGGAATGCAGGGAGGAAATATTGGCAAACAGGCCAGTAATGTAATTCCTACCAGCGCCTCCGCGGTTCTGGATCTGAGAATGGTGATGGGGAATGAATATACAGTTCAGCAGCAGAAAGTGCTGAATTTTATCAGGAAACAAGGATATTATATTACCCAGCAGGAACCTACCGATGCAGAAAGAAAAGAATTCCCCAAAATCGCAAAGGTAAAATTGAGTGAAGGGTATAATGCCCAGCGAACTTCTATGACACTTCCGTTTGCCAAAAAACTGATTGCTGCTGTAAAAAGCACCACGAAAGAGCAGTTGGTATTATTACCGTCTATGGGTGGTAGCGTTCCGCTGTTTGTATTTGAAAAATACCTGAATGCGCATACCTTGATGGTGCCTATTGCCAACCACGATAATAACCAGCATGCAGAAAATGAGAATATACGATTACAGAATTTATGGAATGGCATAGAAACTTTAGCAGCCATTATGATGATGAAATAACATGGAAAAGAAAACATTAGTGGTAATAGGGGGAGGGGCCGCTGGATTTTTTTGTGCGGTAAATGCAGCAAGGATGAATCCCCTGTTACAGGTGATCATACTTGAAAAATCCAATCAACTTTTAGCAAAAGTAAAAGTAAGTGGTGGTGGCCGATGTAATACCACACATGCTTGTTTCGAGATTCCTGAACTATCTGCAAAATACCCGAGGGGGCGTAATTTTCTAAAAAAAGCATTTCATTGGTTCAATACACAGAGTACCATTACCTGGTTTGCAGAAAGAGGGGTGGAATTGAAAACAGAAGCAGATGGCCGGATGTTTCCTGTTACAGATGATTCACAAACCATTATACAATGCTTATTAAAAGAAGCAGACAAGTATGGTGTAGTTATTAAACTCCAATCTGAAGTAAGAAGTATTGAGAAAAAGGGAAATAGGTTTCAATTAAATACGCAGCATGCTACAGTACATACAGATTTTCTCTGCGTAGCTAGTGGCGGTTACCCTAAATCGGCTATGTTTGACTGGCTAACAATAACAGGTCATACCATCGAGGAGCCCGTACCTTCTCTATTTACTTTTAATATACCTGCAAACCCTATTACGCAGTTAATGGGAGTTAGTGTTGATAAAGCGATGGTAAAAGTAATGGGCACTAAATTAGTAGAACAAGGGCCTTTACTCATTACTCATTGGGGAATGAGCGGACCTGTTATTCTTCGTTTATCAGCCTGGGGTGCCAGAGAGCTGGCCGATAAAAAATATCATTTTACAATACTGGTGAATTGGTTACCAGATTATCGGGAACAGGATCTGCGAAGCGACTGGCAATCATTCAGGGAAGAATTGGCATCGCAGAAAATAGGGAATAGGAATCCTTTTGGACTACCGAGTCGTCTATGGCTATACCTGCTTTCATCCAGCGGAATAGAAGCAGATACGCGATGGGGAGATCTGCCAGCGAAAGAGCAAAATAGATTGATCAAAAATCTTTGCGCACAGGAATTCAGTATTAAAGGGAAAACTACTTTTAAAGAGGAATTTGTTACCTGTGGTGGAATCAAACTAAGTGAAATCGATCCTAATACGATGCAAAGTAAACTTACCCCAAATTTGTTTTTCGCAGGGGAAGTAATGGATATTGATGGAATTACCGGGGGATTTAATTTTCAGAATGCATGGACAAGCGGATGGCTTTCAGCAAAAACAATAGCTTTTCTTTGTGTAAGCGAATAAAATATGCCATCATATAATGACGGCATATTTTATGAGTAACCGGATATTACCCTTTTTTTCTTTCCCCTTCTTTATTTTCCTTGAATCTTTTATCAGGAGTACCATCTTTTTTCTTGGGGCCTTCATGTTTTGCCGCTTCTTTATTGGCTTTGTAACGCATATCGGGTTTGCCATCTTTTCTCAACGGACCGGCAGGCTTGGCCGCTTCCTTGTTGGTTTTATAGCGCATATCAGGCTTGCCATCTTTTCTGATTGCTGTTGGTGCAGCAGCAGGTTTTGCTGCAGTAGCAGGTTTTGCAGCACTGGCGGATTTATTAGCCGGGCCTGTTTTAGGCTGTTCTGCTTTTTTATCCTGGGCAAATGTGGCGAATACCATGCACACTAATAATGTAAAGGCTAGGAGATTTTTTTTCATACGGCTTTTAGTTTTTGTTTGAAGGGTTTCTTTCTTTTACAGAGGTTGGTAATCAAATCGTTGCCCTATAAAAATAGGGATATTCTCCTTTTCTACTGACAAAATTCAGTAAGAAATAGTAGGAAAGTCATATAAATCGGGTTTGCAATTCCCGAATTTTATGTTTAACTTATGGAATAAAATTGCGCCGTATGAGAAAAGTTAGTGATATACTAAAAAGAAAAGGTAGCCAGGTAACTGCTGTAAATCCGGGTACTACCGTGATGGAAGCTTTGCGAATCATGTCTGAACAGAATATTGGCTCTGTTGTAGTGATGGAAAATGACTCCTTTCTGGGAATCATGACTGAAAGAGATTATTCCAGAAAAGTGATATTAATGAATCGCCACTCAAGTGATACACCCGTGGGGGAAATTATGACCAAAGAATTTCCTTCCATAAAACAATCTGATACAGTAGAAACCTGTATGCAGTTACTATCGGAAAAACATATCCGTTACCTGCCTGTAATTGAGAATGGAAAACTAGCCGGAATTATTTCTATTAATGATGTAGTTACTGAAACAATTTCCAATCAACAGGAAACGATTTCACACCTGCAAACCTATATTCAATCCTAAGAAGGATAGCCTGTTTTCAAGTTTGTTCAATCAGAGTGATAATGAAATTTTTTGTTATTGAATGCTACTGATTCTCTAACGAAAATAATTATACGGTATTCAGTGTTTGATCAATAACTGGATAATTAATACACCTGCTAAACCCAAAATAGAAATAATTGTTTCCATAAGCGTCCAGGAGAGAAAAGTTTGTTTCAGGCTAAGCTTAAAAAACTCCTTAAACATCCAGAAACCTGAGTCATTAATATGCGATCCAAAAACACTTCCCGCACCTACTGCTAATACCATTAATTCAGGAGAAATATTGCCCATTGCCAGCAAAGGAGCAACAATACCTGCAGCTGTTAATCCCGCAACCGTTGCCGAACCCAATGTTACCCGTAAAAGAGCGGTAATGATCCAGGCAAATAATAAGGGAGGTAATTGTAACTTACTACTAAAGGAGGCGATATAAGCCCCGGTACCACTGTCAATCAGTACCTGTTTAAATACGCCTCCCGCAGTAATGATCAATAATATCATGGCGATACCAGATATCCCTTCATTCACCCATTGCATAATTTCAGGCATTGGTTTATTCTTTCTGATTCCGAAATAATACATAGCAGCAATAACCGCTGTTAATAATGCAATTGTTGAATCGCCGGCAAATGATAACACGCTCCTTACCATATTTCCTTTATCCAGAAAGGCATTCGCAATAACGGATAATGTGATAAGGAATACAGGTAACAAAGCCACAAAAAAACTGGGGACAGGGTGGGGAAGTGTAGTTACCGACTGACTGGTTCCTCCAAAGAGATCATTGACAGTTACCTGTACTGGCTTTAGTAATTTTCCTAGTAAAGGTCCTGCTACTATTACTGCAGGTATCGCTATCAGGATACCATACACAAGGGTTTGTCCCATATTGGCATGAAATGCATTCACTAAAACAACCGGCCCTGGGTGAGGTGGTAAAAAGCAATGAGTTGTTGACAACGCCGCCGCCATGGGAATGGCAATATAGAGTAAGGGCAGCCCCGTTCTTTTCGCAATGGAAAAAACCAGCGGAACCAATATTACGAAGCCTGCGTTGTAATAAATGGGTATTCCTATCAGGAAACCGGTAATCATAATGGCCCATTGAATATTTTTTTCACCAAAACTCCTAATCAGGGTAAGAGATACCTGTTCTGCTGCTCCGCTTATTTCAAGTATTTTACCCAGCGTAGCACCCAAACATAATATCAGGGCTAGTCCACCTAATGTACTACCTACTCCTTTTTCAACAGAAGCCAATAATTCAGCGGGATGCATGCCCAGGAGTAAGCCGGAAATAATGGCTACAAATAGTAAGGATAAAAAAGGACTTACTTTCTTTATGGTCAGAAAGACTTGTAAAGCAATGGCAAAAATGATTACCAAAAAATTCATGAATGAAATTTAGATCAATTAGTAAGGAGCTGCATTTGAAACCATACCAATTCATGTTATCAAACGGAGTCAGATCAGAGCATCAACACATATTCATACCAGGAAATTATTCATCTCAGATTATTACTGTATATAAAATTTGGGATATTATTGCCTCATCTTTACCCTGAGAACATTCATATCATTAGTAATATACAATGTTTTTTCATCTCCGGATAAAGCACAATTTGAAACGGGTATTCCCGGTATGATGATTTTGCCGATCAATTTACCCTGTTTAGAAAATATCCAGATGCCACCCGGCCCCGCAGCAAACAGGTTACCCGATTTATCTGCTTTCATTCCATCTGGCAGCCCTTTCAATTGTTTATCAGATCCGGCGGAACTATAAAATATTCTTCCATTGATAAGCCGATCACTATCTCCCAAATCGTAAGCATACCAGTTGGGTTTATCAGGGTCTGAGTTGGCAATCAATAAAGTTTTTTCACCAGGTAGTAGCACAATCCCATTAGGCCGGGTAAGAGAATCCACTAATAAAATCACTTCACCTGATTTTTTTATTTTATAAACACCTTGAAATGGGATTTCTTTTTTGGGGTCATCCATTTTTTTCTCTAATCCATAAGGGGGATCGGTAAAAAAGATCTCTCCCTGGTTATTACAAATTAGATCATTCGGACTGTTGAATTTTTTTCCATGATAGTCTTTAGCAATAGAAGTATATTGGGCTTTGGGGTCTGTGATGGATGTATTCATTTGTGCAATCTGCCGATTTCCGCATTGGCATAAAAGCAGGTTTCCCTGATTATTGGTAGTTAACCCATTGGATCCCATTTCGCCGCCTCTTTTTAAGGTGTCTGTATACCCGGAAGGAGTTAAGTAAACCTGTTTACCCTTTTCTTCAGTCCATTGATAAATCGTATCTGCGGTTACATCAGAGAACAGAAGCATTTTGTTTTTTTCAATCCATAACGGGCCTTCTGCCCATCCCATTCCTTCTGCAATGATTTCAGGTTTAGCATCCGGGGAAAGAATACTGTCAAGGGATGGATCCAGTTTTTCTATTTCACCTATGGTTTTGTAATGCTTACCGGAATGGCAGGCTGATACAAGCGGAATAAGCAATAAGAGAAAATATTTTTTCATAATTGGCATTTTAATGAAGGTCCCTGGTAACAACCGATCCGGATCCACCCTGCAAAATATCGAGATCTGCACCCAGGTGTGCCTGCTGCACATGGTCTATGTAAAATTTTACATAACCCCTTGTTGCCATTGGCTCCGGTGCTTTCCAGGCTGCTTTTCTTTGTTGCAGTTCCTCAACACTGATATCAAGATGTAATCTTCTTTTTTCAACATCCAGTTCAATCATATCTCCATCTTTTACCAGGGCCAAAGTACCGCCAACGGATGATTCAGGCGATACATGCAGAATCACTGTTCCATAGGCAGTCCCGCTCATTCTGCCATCTGAAATACGAATAATATCTTTTACTCCTTTGCGAATCAGTTTTTCTGGAAGATCTACATTACCTACTTCCGGCATACCGGGATAACCTACAGGTCCAACTCCTTTTAATACGATTACAGAGTTCTCATCAATGGGCAGATTGGGGTCATCTATTCTGGCATGATAGTCTTCCATGGTCTCAAATACTATTGCCGCACCACGGTGTTTCATCAATTCCTTAGTGGCTGCTGAGGGTTTAATGATCGCACCATCTTCACAGAGATTTCCTTTCAATACAGCAATCCCTGCGTGTTCCTGTAAGGGCTTGTCAATTGTGGCAATTACTTCTGTGTTATAGCAAATGGGATTTGCATTATTTTCTCCGATGGATTTCCCGTTTATCGTGATGATCTCATTATGTAAATATTTTTTGAGCTCTTTGATTACAACTGGTAAACCACCCGCGTAATAAAAATCTTCCATCAGGTAATTGCCGGATGGTTTAAGATTTGCCAATAGCGGAATTTTGCTGCCTAATGTATCAAAGTCTTCCAGTTTCAATTCAACCCCCATTCTCCCTGCGATAGCCAGCAGGTGAATGATGAGGTTTGTAGATCCACCCACACCTGCATTTACAATAATTGAATTTTCAAAAGCTTGCCTGGAAAGAATTTTGGATAGTTTGAGATCTTCTTTCACCATCTCTACAATTCTTCTGCCAGACATTTGAGCCATTACTTTTTTTCTGGCATCCACTGCCGGTATGGCAGCTGCTCCGGGTAGGGTTAATCCCAAGGCTTCTACCATACAAGCCATGGTAGATGCCGTACCCATACTCATGCAATGCCCCTGGCTACGTGCCGAGCCCACTTCCGCTTCATGTATATCTTCGGCTGTATAGTTTTCAACCAGTTGTTTTTCTTTTACCATCCAGTTAAAAGAACCTGAACCTATACATTGCCCTTTAAAACGACCATTTAGCATGGGGCCACCCGGAACAACAATCGTTGGAAGATCTACACTACAGGCACCCATTAAAGTAGAAGGAGTGGTTTTATCGCAACCGGTTAATAATACAACACCATCAATCGGATTTGCACGAATACTTTCTTCTGTATCCATGCTTGCCAGATTTCTGAACAACATAGTTGTGGGGCGCATAATGGTTTCTCCTAATGAAGTAACCGGAAATTCAAGCGGAAATCCTCCCGCTTCAATAACTCCTCTTTTCACGATTTCAGCAAAATCGCGCAGGTGCCCATTACAAGGAGTTAATTCGCTCCAGGTATTACATATGCCAATAACAGGTCTGCCTGTAAAATAATCATCAGGGTAACCCTGGTTACGCAACCAGGAGCGATGTACAAATCCCATTTTATCAGATTTGCCAAACCAATCGTGACTTCTTAATTTTTTCATCATACTATTTTGTATACATGGGTAGAGGAGTTCGATACTCCGAAAATTATTTTAATTCCAGTACAATCACAGAAAAAGGAGGCATTTTCAATTTCAGGCTATTTTTGGAAAGAATAGCCTGGTTAAAAATGACCGGTTTTATCTTGTCTGGATTTTCAAAACTGTTATAGTTCTGTAATTTATCTGAAGTTAAGATTCTTCCGGTTACGCTTGCATAATTTGCTTCGCTGATATTGATGTTTACTTCCTGTTCTTTATTCGCATCAATATTTACCAGGGATATATGGGTAAGCCCGTTTTTATCCAGTGAAGCAGAAGCAGAAATCGCTTTTAGTTTTTCTTTCCCCATTGTATAATCATTGGAATTCAGGGTGATGGGAAGCATGGTGGCATCCTGGTGAACATTGTACATTTCCATTACATGGTAAGTGGGTGTAAGCAATATTTTTTCTTCTTTGGTGAGGATTACGGACTGCAATACATTGATGATCTGAGCCAGATTAGCCATTCTTACCCTGTCGCAATGGTTATTAAAAATATTCAGGGTAGTACCTGCAATCATTGCATCACGCATGGTATTTTGCTGATACAGAAAAGCCGGGTTAGTACCTGGCTCTACTTCATACCAACCACCCCATTCATCCACTACCAGAGCTACTTTCTTTTTAGGATCATATTTATCCATGATGGCGCTGTGCTTTTCAACCAGTTCATTCATTTGCAAAGCACTTTGCATGATGGAGAAATATTCCTCTTCTGTAAAATTGGTTGACGGCCCTTTTTTAGCCCAGTTAATAATAGAATAATGATGAAGTGCTACCGCATCCAGCATATTATGCGGAATATCACGCATCAATACTTCTGTCCAGTTATAATCTGCATCACTTGCGCCGGAAGCGATTCGGTAAATTTTTTCATTGCCATTGTTCATAAATGTGGCATACTGCCTGTAAACATTGGCATAGTATTCCGGTTTCATATTGCCACCACAACCCCATGCTTCATTGCCAATCCCCCAATATTTTACATGCCAGGGATTGGGTCTACCGTTTTGCAAACGCAGATCAGGCATTGGACTGCTGCCATTGGGATGGTTCACATATTTAACCCAGTCAGATAATTCCTGGGGGGATCCACTACCTACATTGCCACTCAGGTAAGGTTCTGCTCCCAACAATTCACACATATTCAGGAATTCATTAGTGCCAAAGCTGTTATCTTCTTTTACATTTCCCCACCAAACATTCAGCATAGAGGGACGTTTGTCTTTTGCACCAATCCCATCCTTCCAATGATAGGTATCTGCAAAACAACCACCCGGCCATCTGAGAACAGGCACTTTTAGTTTTTTCAGAGCGGCGATTACATCGAGTCTAACGCCATCTTTATTGGCAATTTTCGAATTATTATCACCCACATAAAAACCACCATAAATACAATGCCCTAAGTGCTCGGCAAAATGACCATAAATATTTTTGCTGATCATGTCTTTCCCTTTATCAGATTGCAATACAATTTCATTTTGTGCAATAGAAGCCAGATATACCAATAGGCTTATCGGCAGGAGTAATTTTTTCATAAGGTAATCTTGTATTTTGAAGGTTCACGTAAATATTAATAAATCAGTTAGTTCATTTTAAAATTTAGAATACAGTTGTAAGTGAATGAGTGTTATTTTTTAGTTTTTTTCAATGAAGACCCCCTGATGATTAATTCGGATTTAATGATAATGGTATTTGTCAAGCGAATATTTGACTTCCCCTGTAAATGATTGATCAGATTCCTGGCAACAATCTCGCCTATTTCTAATCCAGGGTAATTAATGGTCGTTAACTTAGGCTCAATGATTTTGCAGATCACATCATTATTGAATCCAACCACTGCAATATCCTCTGGCACACGAATACCTGCTTCCTGGAGGGTTTGTATGCAAACTGCTGCACAGAAATCATTCGTAATAAAGATCCCATCAGGTCTTGGTCGCATCTTGATAATTTCTTTGGCAGCTCGAATACTGGCTTCTTCTGTGAGATCAATGATATATATCATTTTCTCATTGTATTTTACCCCCTTTTCAGCCAATGCGAGTTGGTATCCTTTCAGGCGTTCAGCATAAACATTTCTATTCAGGCTGGCAGTAATATGTGCAATCCGTTTGCATCCCTGCTCTATCAGGTGAGTAGTTGCATCATAACCTCCTTTTTGGTTATTGATGATCACTTTTGCACCTTCGGCTTCTTCAAATACACGATCAAAGTAAATAACGGGTATCCCTTTCCTTTCAAACGGTGCAAAATGCGAAAGGTTTTCTGTGTCAAAAGCAAGAGAAGCAATCACACCATCCACTCTTTTATGAAAAAGATTTAGTGCATTCGCGGCTTCTTTTTTCCATGATTCGGATGAGTGGGCAATAATGAGATCGTAGTTGGCTTCTGTCGCAATTTTTTCAATACCGGCCAATGCGGAGATCATAAACTGGCTCCTTAATTCATGCAGGATAACACCAATGGTATTGGTATTTTGTTTACGAAGATTACTGGCAAAATTGTTGCTCCGATAACCCAGTTTTTCTGCCAGATCCGTTATTCTTTTCTTGGTGATTTTATTAATAGCCGGATGATCTTTCAAAGCGCGACTAACCGTTGCTGCCGAAAGATCCAGTTGTCTGGCTATATCATAAATGGTGATCTCTTTCTCCCGGCTCATATTTCAATCGGTTGCAATGTAATTGATCAATAAGAATAAACTGCTTTGTTTTCTTCCCCGTTTATAGCTGGGAAATATCCCTGAACAGAAATTGGGCTCTGGAGAAGAACGCAGTAAATCCCTGATTTGAATGAAAAGGTAAAAAAAATATTGCAATCGGTTGCAAATCCAAAAATATTTCCGACTTTAGTCATGTTATTATTGTAACCCCAGCTATTTACATTCTATCTATTGCCATGACGAAAAGTCAAAACCTATTCCTGATAAGTATTCCATTCATTGCCGTAAAAGCGGGCCTCGGGCTCTTTGCCAGGATTCCTTGTTTTGAGCTTGGTCAGGTCAATCAAATGAAGCAGCATTCATCCAAATTCAGATTGGTATCCCAAAAAAACAATCCATGCTATTATTAGGTATAGATCTTGGCACATCTTCCATAAAAGTTTCGGTTGTTGACTCGGCCACACAGCAATGTATTGCCTCTGCAAAATATCCTGAATCAGAAACGCCCATCAATTCTCTCCAACCCGGTTGGGCAGAGCAGTCGCCCGAAATATGGTGGCTTCATGTGCAGGAAGCTATTTTACAAGTACATGCCACTCAGCAATATGATCCTATGGATATTGGTGCCATTGGTATTGCCTACCAAATGCATGGGTTGGTTTTAATTGATAAGGATAAAAAAGTTCTACGCGAAAGTATTATCTGGTGTGATAGTCGTTCTGTTGAAATAGGCAATCAAGCGTTTCAAGCAATAGGAGAAGAGAAATGTTTATCGACGCTGTTGAATTCCCCGGGGAATTTTACTGCCTCAAAACTCGCCTGGGTAAAAGCAAATGAACCTGCTATCTATGAACAGCTAGATAAAATTTTATTGCCCGGAGATTTTATAGCCATGAAGTTATCTGGTGAAACCACTACTACTATTTCTGCGCTATCGGAAGGGATATTCTGGGATTTCGCTAAACAGGAATTATCAAAAGATATTTTCAATTATTTTGGTTTTGATACAGCTATTATCCCATCCATCAAAAAAGTTTTTGATATACATGGGTATCTGGAAAAAGAAGTAGCCAATTTCCTTGGGCTAACCCCAGAAATTCCTATAGCGTATAAAGCAGGTGATCAGCCAAACAATGCTTTATCCCTGAATGTTTTACAACCAGGTGAAGTTGCTGCCACTGCAGGCACTTCCGGTGTTATTTACAGTGTGAGTGATACTTTGGCTTTTGACCCCGAATCCAGGGTAAACACATTTGCGCATGTGAATCATACGGAAGCAAGAACAAGGCTGGGTATTTTATTATGTATCAACGGCACAGGTATCATGAATAGCTGGATACGAAATATTACTGGCAAAACCTTTAGCTACCAGCAAATGAATGAGTCAGCCAGTCAAGTGACAGTGGGTAGTGAAGGATTAATCGTTCTTCCTTTTGGAAACGGTGCGGAGCGGATGTTAAACAATCAAACCATTCAAGCGCATTTGCAGAATATAGACCTGAATAAGCATACCCATTCACATATTTACCGGGCTGTACAGGAAGGCATTGCATTTTCATTCCGGTATGGACTGGATATTATGCGCAATAACGGATTGGCACCTACTGTTATCAGGGCAGGAAAAGCTAATCTGTTTTTAAGTGATGTTTTTGTTGAGTCATTTGTAAATGCCACACAAGTGCCGGTTGAATTATATGATTGTGATGGAAGCGTAGGAGCTGCAATAGGTGCTGGTTTGGGAGCAGGTGTATATGCTAACGAGAAAGAGGCCTTTGTAAACAGTAAACGTCTCCAATTAATTGAGCCGAAGGCTATTGCCAGGTACGATGATATCTACCATCGATGGCAAGAATTATTGCGATTACAAATAGAAAAATCGAATCAGTAAAAATAAAAATAGACGACCATGAACGTAATAACAGGCGAAAAGGAGTTTTTTAAAGGGATAGCCCAGGTGAAATATGAAGGAACTGCATCTGATAATCCCCTGGCATTTAGATGGTATGATGAAAATAAAGTAGTGGCGGGAAAACCGATGAAAGAATGGCTTCGTTTTGCCTGTGCTTATTGGCATTCCTTTGTAGGAAACGGTGCTGATCCTTTTGGTGAACCCACTCACCTGTATCCCTGGAATACAAAAGCAGATGCGGTAGAAAGAGCCAAAGATAAAATGGATGCCGCTTTTGAATTCATAACCAAAATGAATATACCCTATTATTGTTTTCATGATGTAGATGTGGTGGATTATACGAATGATGTAGTGGAAAATGAAAGAAGACTACAGGCACTTACCGCTTACGCAAAACAAAAACAAGCGGATAGTGGTGTTAAATTATTATGGGGCACGGCCAACCTGTTTAGTAACCGTCGTTACATGAATGGTGCCGCCACTAATCCTGATTTCCAGGTGTTGGCACATGGTGGAGCACAGGTAAAAGCAGCGCTGGATGCAACCATTGCATTGGGTGGAGAGAATTATGTTTTTTGGGGCGGAAGAGAAGGGTATATGAGCCTGCTCAATACAAATATGCAAAAAGAAAAAGAACACCTGGCGCGATTTCTGCATACGGCAAAAGACTATGCAAGAAAGAATGGTTTTACAGGCACTTTCTTTATAGAACCCAAGCCTTGCGAACCCAGTAAACACCAGTATGATTATGATAGTGAAACCGTCATTGGTTTTTTACGTCAGTATGATCTCTTGAAAGATTTTAAGCTGAATATAGAAGTAAATCATGCAACCCTTGCCGGACATACTTTCCAGCACGAGCTTCAAGTAGCTGTTGATGCCGGTTTATTGGGAAGTATGGATGCCAACCGTGGTGATTACCAGAACGGATGGGATACAGACCAGTTTCCCAATAATATCAATGAATTGGCAGAAGCCATGCTGATCATTTTAGAAGCGGGTGGTTTTGGCGGCGGGGGTATTAATTTCGATGCCAAACGAAGAAGAAATTCAACTGACCCTATCGATCTTTTCCATGCACATGTAGGTGGAATGGATGTTTTTGCACGGGCACTGATTGTGGCGGATAATGTGTTACAAAAATCAGACTATCTGAAAATACGAGCTGATAGATACGCATCTTATAGCACAGGTAAGGGTAAGGATTTTGAAGACGGGAAATTGAGTTTAGAAGATCTGCGAGATTATGCTGTGACTATCGGAGAACCTGTAGTAGCTAGTGGAAAACAGGAATACCTGGAGAACCTGATTAATCGGTTTATCTAATTAGATAATACATGTGCGCAAATAGATTAGTCGTAAACAGAATTTGTTGACGATAATAGTAAAAATCAAATCTTATCTTGTCTATAATGAAACGGATAGACAATCGATAAGTAAAAAATATATGACTGAAAAAAAAGCGTTTTTATTTGATTTGAATGGTACTATGATTGATGACATGGATTTTCATATTCGTGCCTGGCATGACATTCTGAATAACCTGGGGGCCAATCTTAGTCTGGAACAGGTAAAGAAAGAATGTTATGGAAAAAATGATGAATTGCTGGAAAGAATTTTCCCGGGTAAATTTTCGATTGATGAAATGATAAAAATGAGTTATGAAAAAGAAGCCGCTTACCAGGAAGCATTCAGACCCCATTTGAAATTGATCAATGGATTGGATGCATTTCTCAAAAAAGCAGATGATGCCAAAATACCCATGGCCATTGGCTCTGCTGCCATTATGTTCAATATCAATTTTGTATTGGATGGCTTATCACTCAGACATTATTTTCATTCTATCGTGAGCGCAGAAAATGTAGTAATCAGTAAACCTGATCCTGAAACTTACCTCAAATGTGCTAATGAACTGGGAATTGCGTATGAGAATTGTATTGTATTTGAAGATGCTCCCAAAGGAGTGGAAGCGGCCTTGAATGCCGGGATGAAGGCTGTTGTACTTACCACCATGCATACACAAGAGGAATTTAGCGACTATAATAATATCATTTGTTTTATTGAAGATTATACGGATAAGCAATTGGATCGTTTATTTTTTTAAACCCTTATATGGCCAGTGATCAATATGTGATAGGTGTAGATTTCGGAACAGATTCTGTTCGTTCTATTATTGCAAACGCAAACAATGGAAATGAAATCTGTTCGGCTGTATTTTATTATCCCCGATGGAAAAAAGGCTTGTATTGTAACCCTGCAAATAACCAGTTTCGGCAACACCCTGCTGATTATATAGAAGGGATAAGTTTTACCATTAAAGAATGTGTTGAAAAGGCTGGTCCCTCGATAGCCTCAGCTATTAAAGGCATTTCTATTGATACGACCGGGTCTACGCCGGTTGCGGTTGATCATACCGGAACACCATTGGCTTTACTGCCAGGGTTTGAAAATAACCCGAATGCCATGTTTGTTTTATGGAAAGACCACAGCTCCGTAAAAGAAGCACAGGAATTGAATTTGCATGTAACAAAATTCGCTACCAATTATCTTCAGTTTGTAGGAGGCATCTATTCATCTGAATGGTTCTGGGCAAAATTGCTGCATGTATTGCGTGAAGACAAAACTGTGAGAGATCATTGCAGTTCATGGGTAGAGCATTGTGATTGGATTCCTTTTTTACTTACGGGGGGTAAGGATAGTAAACAAATAAAAAGAGGCGTTTGCAGTGCAGGACATAAAAGTTTATGGGCAATAGAATTTGACGGATTACCTCCGGATAATTTTTTTAGTTCCTGGGATCCTATATTAAAAGGCTTTACACAAAAATTATTTACAGAAACATATACTTCTGCTGAAGCTGCCGGAAATCTCTCTCCCGAATGGGCGGAAAAATTGGGTTTATCAACCGATGTAGTAGTAGGTGTTGGTGCCTTTGATTGTCATATGGGAGCGGTTGGCGGACAAATTGAACCTTATCATTTAAGCAAAGTAATGGGCACTTCAACCTGTGATATGTTGGTGGCGCCCATGGAAGAAGTGAAAGGGAAATTGGTAAAAGGAATCTGCGGACAGGTACCCGGCTCTATTATTCCGGGTATGATGGGGATGGAAGCCGGTCAATCAGCATTTGGTGATGCTTATGCCTGGTTCAGGAAATTATTGGAATGGCCAATTGAAAATATTTTATTACAAAGCACATTGGTAGATAAAATCACGGCTGAAAAATTACAAATGGAAATCAGTGATCAAATGATCAGTGAGCTAAGTAAAAAGGCAAATGCACTGCCCTTGTCGGAAGACGATGAGTTGGCCGTAGACTGGTTAAACGGAAGAAGAACACCAGATGCCAACCAATTATTAAAATCTGCTTTCTCCGGTCTTGATCTCGGCACGGATGCCCCGAGGGTATTTAAAGCGCTGGTGGAAGCAACCTGTTTCGGAGCAAGAGAAATTGTTGATAGGTTCCGGGAAGAGGGCATACCCGTAAAAGGATTGATAGGTTTGGGAGGCGTAGCAAAAAAATCTCCGTTTATTATGCAAATGATGTCGGATATTATGAATATGCCTATTCGTATTCATAAAAGTGAACAGACCTGTGCCCTGGGTGCTGCTATGTTTGCCGCAACCGCTGCGGGAATATATTCAAAAGTAGAAGATGCTATGAATGCGATGGGGCAGGGTTTTGATAAAGAATATTATCCTGATCAGGCAAAAAACGCTGTCTACGAAAAAAGGTATCAAAAGTATAAGCAATTAGGGGCATTTATTGAACAACAAACTATCTTGTGAGGAATCAGGGGTAGCGGGTTTGGGCTATTCAATATTTTACGAAACTTATGAAATATCAACACATACAAGAGGCCGCCTACCATGCAAACATGCAGTTGCCAAAGCTGAACCTGGTGCTGTTTACGTTTGGGAATGTAAGTGTGATTGACAGGAATGCCGGTGTATTTGCGATCAAGCCCAGCGGTGTTCCTTATGAGGAGCTCTCTCCGGATAAAATGGTGATTGTTGATCTTGATGGCAAAACAGTGGATGGAAAACTTCGCCCATCGTCCGATACCCTTACCCATGCCGTTTTATACAAACATTGGGTAAGCATTGGCAGTATCGTACATACCCATTCCACTTATGGAACTGCCTGGGCGCAAACCCAAAGAGATATTCCTATCTATGGCACAACGCATGCCGATCATACTACAATCGATATTCCCTGTGCACCGCCTATGAGCGACCATATGATTACAGGGAATTATGAATATGAAACAGGTATACAGATCATCAATTGCTTACAGGAAAAAGGATTGAGTTATGAGGAAGTGGAAATGATATTAGTAGGGAATCATGCACCCTTTACCTGGGGCAAAACCCCGGAGAAAGCGGTATACAATAGTGCTGTATTGGAAAGTATCGCGCAAATGGCCTATCTCACAGAACAGATTAGACCGGATTCACCAAGATTAAAAGAAGCCCTGATTAAAAAACATTTTGAAAGAAAACATGGTCCGGATAGTTATTACGGACAAGTATAAAATCGATTGTAAATACAACCATATGAAAAAAAAGGTACTATCTATTTTACTCCCAGGAATCGTTTTGCTAACGGCTTGTGGAACCCAACAAAACACAGATACCAAAGCCAATCAATACAGTGTTACCGAAAAGCCATTCGGCACATTAGAGAATGAGGCAGTAACAAAATATACGCTTACCAGCCCTTCCGGTATGCAGGTAAGTATTATCAATTATGGCGCAACGGTTACCAGCATCATGGTTCCCGGAAAGGATAAGACCATGGGGGATGTTATATTGGGATTCGATACGCTGCCAGGATATTTACAAAAGACAAACCCTTATATCGGGGCTATTGTAGGACGTTATGGTAATCGTATTGCCAAAGGGAAATTTGAATTGGATAAACACGCGTATCAATTGACACTTAACGACCATGGCAATACACTTCATGGAGGAATCAGGGGTTTGGATAAAGTAGTATGGACTGCAACACGTATGCCGGGTGATAGTAGTCTGCAATTGACTTATACCAGTCCCGATGGCGACCAGGGTTTTCCAGGAAACCTGAAAGTACAGGTGATCTATACAGTAACTTCCGGAAATGGATTACAGATTGATTATACTGCTACGTCAGATAAAGCCACCCCGGTTAATCTTACCAATCATTGCTATTTTAATTTATCAGGGGGCAAAGAACCTACCATCCTCAATCATGAAATCATGATACAGGCAACAAAATATACAGCGGTGGATAGCCTGCTGATTCCAACCGGACAATTACCTGATGTAAAAGGTACACCCATGGATTTCAGTTCGCCCAAACTAATTGGTAAAGATATTTCGCTTGTAAAAGGAGGATATGATCATAACTGGGTATTATCAAGAAATACAAAAGGGCTGGAAAAAATAGCTACTGTTTATGATGCAGGTAGTGGCCGTGTGATGGATGTGTTGACAACAGAACCCGGATTACAATTTTATACCGGTAATTTCCTGGATAGTACTTTAACCGGAAAGTATGGTTGGGTATATGCTCAGCATGCAGCACTTTGCTTAGAAACCCAGCATTTTCCTGATGGCCCTAATCAGCCATCTTTTCCGAATACAATACTCAAGCCGGGCGAAACTTATACGCATTCAACCCGTTACCAGTTTTCTGTAAAATGATCTTACTGTAAATAGTAACCATGAAAAAAATAATTTGTTTACTAAGTATTGCTTTTGCTTCAGCCCTGTATGGGCAGCAAAAAGATTATTCCATTCGCTCAGTTCCTTTTACACAGGTAAAGCTGTCAGATAATTTCTGGCTGCCGCGAATACAAGTAAACAGAATGGTAACTATTCCGGCATCTTTTTCTAGATGTGAAAGCACGGGACGGGTGAAAAATTTTATCATGGCGGCAGAGAAAAAGGGTAAGTTCTGCACACGCTATCCTTTTGACGATACAGATATTTATAAAACCATAGAAGGCGCATCCTATTCTCTTGCCTTATATCCGGATGCAAAACTGGAAGCCTATATCGACTCATTGATTGTTATCATTGGTAATGCACAGGAGCCCGATGGTTATCTGTATACCGCCAGAACCATTGATCCTGCCGCGGTTCATTCATGGTCAGGAAAAGAAAGATGGGAAAAAGAAAGAGAACTCAGTCACGAGTTATACAATGCTGGTCATTTATACGAAGCTGCGGTGGCACATTTTATGGCTACTAAGAAAAAAAATCTCTTAAACATTGCACTGAAAAATGCCGACCTGGTTTGTTCTGTATTTGGTCCGGATAAAAAACATGTGGCACCCGGTCATGAAGTAGTGGAAATGGGATTGGTAAAACTGTACCGTGTTACCGGCAAAAAAGAATACCTGGCAACTGCCAAATTTTTTATAGATGAAAGAGGACATTTTGCCGGTTATGATACCAAAAGTACTGATCCCTGGAAAAATGGGGCTTACTGGCAGGATAATATTCCTGTGGTACAACAAGAGGAGGCGGAAGGACATGCAGTTCGCGCCGGATATCTTTATTCTGCCATGGCTGATGTGGCTGCATTAACCGGTGATGATAGTTTGTTGCATGCCATAGACAGGATCTGGGAAAATATGGTGCAGAAAAAATACTATGTACAGGGAAGTGTAGGAGCTATTGGTGACGGTGAGCGTTATGGAAAAAATTATGAATTGCCCAATGCGACTGCTTATAATGAAACCTGCGCAGCCATTGCCAATGTTTACTGGAATTACCGGATGTTTTTATTGCATGGAGATGCTAAGTATATCGATGTTTTAGAAAAAACATTGTATAACGGACTGATCTCAGGAATCGGGTTGGATGGTAAATCATTTTTTTACACCAATGCCATGCAGATCACGCATAATTTCAAACATGCGGATATTGAATTTGAAAGATCAGGCTGGTTTGAATGTTCCTGCTGCCCTACTAATTTGGTAAGATTGATTCCTTCTATTCCGGGATATGTATATGCTCAGAAAGATGATAATGTGTATGTAAATCTTTTCATCAATGGAAAAGCTACCCTTACTATTCATAACCAGATAGTACAGATCACACAACAAAATAATTATCCATGGGATGGGGGATTGGTCTTTACGCTTGATCCAGCAACCCCTGCTAATTTTGCTATGAATATCCGTATTCCGGGATGGGCTTTGAATAAAGCGGTGCCTTCTGATCTGTATTCGTTTACCGATCAGTCCAATCAGAAAACCATCATCAAAGTAAATGGTCAGCCGGTTGCGTATACAATCGAACATGGATACGCTGTTATCGATAGATCCTGGAA
>CAIYKV010000122.1 GCA_903926855.1 uncultured Bacteroidota bacterium
CTACCGTTAGTTTCAGCAAAGATTTGACTCCTTTGTTAACTACAAATTGTGCAAAGAGTGGATGTCATAATGGTAGTATTAGTCCAAACCTTACAGATGCCAACGCATACAATTCACTCATTAACGGAAGTTTTGTTAATACCAGCGCTCCAGAAAACAGCGAAGTGTATTTATGGTTAACGGGCAAACGTTCTGCTACAATGCCACTGGGGGCAACACCTAACCCATCTAACATAAATGGAATCATGCTGGCCTGGATCAAACAAGGCGCTAAAAACAATTAAAATTATTACAATGAGAAAATTACCCTTTTATTTATCCAGTTATTATAAAATAGCCATGCTGCTTATTTTATCAGTAACGATTGCGGGGAATAGTTTACTGGCACAGGATTCTACTGCCGCACCTGTTAAAGAGGTTAAAAAGAAAGTATATACAAAAAGTACATTCGAAGGAAACTACCTGATCGATAACCAATCAGTAATGGTGCCTATCAAAGGAACTTTTGAGTTTGATATCCAACACCGTTTTGGAACTATGCAAAATCAATTTACTGATCTGTATGGTTTATTTGCTTCTGCTACTATGCGTTTGGGATTTAGTTATGTAGTAATTAAAGACCTGCAAGTGGGTTTTGGAGCTTCTAACGACAGAATGCAGGTAGATGGTAATCTGAAATATGCATTGCTTCGCCAGACAAAGGACAATAGTATGCCTGTAAGCGTTACCTTATTCGGTAACACAGTAATGGATACCCGGGCAAGAAACAGTTCAATTCCCATAGTTGTTTTTTCAGACAGATTGAGTTATTTTAGTCAACTGATCATTGCGAGGAAATTTTCTGAGAAATTTTCAGTACAGGTAGCACCCAGTTTATCTTATTTTAATAATGTGCAGGGATATTATGATGCATCCGGAAGTGTAAAAGCACAATTGAATAATGCGCACTTAGCATTTAGCGCAGGTGGCAGGTATAAAATATCAAAATCTATGTCGCTGATTGTTAATTATGATCAGCCATTAACCCAGCATCCGATGAATAACCCACATCCGAATATCAGTTTTGGGCTGGATATGAAATCAAGCGGTCACGACTTCCAGGTTTTTGCGGGTAACTATGGTTATATACTACCACAGAATAATAATATGTTTAATCAGAATGATTACACAAGAGGGCAGTTTTTGATCGGGTTCAATATTTCAAGATTATGGAATTTTTAAAATATTGTAAGCACATTATTATCTATTCAATCACTAATAATCAATCATTATGAAAATCAAAGTTCTATCAGTTGTAGCAATAGCAACGGTAGTAGTAACCGGAATGAGTTTTCGGTTAATCCAATCAAAACCATGGGCTGTTCCGGACAAAGATGCTAAAACAGCCAACCCGGTAAAAACCAGCGCAGCTTCTATTGCTGCAGGTAAAGCATTATGGTCTGAACACTGTTCATCCTGCCATGGAAAATCTGGGTTAGGTGATGGAAATAAAGCTGCACAATTAGAAACTCAGCCAACTGATTTCACAAAAGCTGCTTTTCAATCACAGCCAGATGGAGCTTTGTTCTATAAAGTATCGGCGGGAAGAGGCGATATGCCAAGCTTTAAAAAGAAAATACCAGAACAGGAAGAAATCTGGAACCTGGTAAATTTCATGCGTACATTAAAAAAATAATCCCCCTTGTTTAGTAAGATAGCCCCTCATGTGGGGCTTTCTTACTAATCTATTTGCTTTCTGGAAAATTAGATTACCCCAACTCTCTTATATGAAAACACAGGAACCTGTTTCAACGGAAAAAAATAGCCGGAGAAAGCTATTGTTTGGCATTAGCCTTTTACCCCTGTTGCCTTTATTACGATTCGGTTTTTTGAATAAAAAAAAGGATGTAATCAGTTGCGCTCCGGAGAGTAGCACCGGGGGCACTGTTAAAATGCTTACCGAAGATGGCAAACTGGTAGAAGTAGATATCTCTAAACTTCCTACGGTTGCCAGTCAAAAAATTTCAAATAAAGAAGTCATGGCCTGGGTGAAAAAATAATTGGCCTCTCTAAAATATTTCGCATGAAAACAAACGAAAACTCTCGAAGAGAATTTATTACATCAGGTTTATTGGCGAGTCTGGCCATAGCCGGTTGCGCCGTAAAGAGTAATCCCTTTGAGCCCGATGCAACAGCTGCTGTAGGTGTACAACCTACCGGAGAAAAAGTAAAATTGTTATCAGTAAACGGTGAAGTAATTGAAGTGGATAAAGCTTTTTTAAAACCCGTTCCGGATTTGCCTACCATTACCAATGCTGCCGCCCGTGTAGGGATTGCCGGTAAGAAATTTGTAATGGTGATCGATCTGTCACGTTGCAAAAGCCTGAAAAAATGCCAGTCTGCCTGTAACCATGCCCACCAATTAAACCCCGGTCAGAACTGGATCAAAGTATATCCCATGCAGGATGCGGAACATACCGCACCTTATTGGGAACCCACTACCTGTATGCATTGCGATGAACCACCTTGTGTAAAAGTTTGTCCAGTAGATGCCACATTCAAACGCCAGGATGGAATTGTTTTGATTGATAGTGATCGTTGTATTGGTTGCCGTTTTTGTATGGCCGCTTGTCCTTATTCATCCAGGGTATTTAACTGGGAAGAAAATACAACCGTTAGTAAAGAAACGGCTGCCCAGCCTTATTCCTGCGAAACCAGTATTCCACAGAAAAAAGGAACGGTTAGCAAATGTGATTTTTGTCCGGATATGGTAAGAAAAGGAGAATTACCACACTGCGTATCTGCCTGTCCGAATGGGGTATTTATGTTCGGTGATATTTTAGAAGATACCGTAACCAATGGTACGGAAACATTCCGTTTCAGCGAATTGATGAGAGATAAAGCCGGATACCGTTTAATGGAAGATCTTGGAACCAAACCCAGTGTATATTATCTGCCACCGGTTAACAGGAATTTCCCTTATGAGAACAAAGAAGAAACTACTAAATAAAGGTTAACCAAAAACATGCCCCGTGGAAAATTCAACTAAACAACAAATAATAGAAGATCTGCTACCACAAAAATTCGGCAAGCAGGGTAAGATCTGGGTAGTAGGTTTATCACTGCTATGCATATTGGGAGCCGTTGCCTATGTACGACAATTATCAAAAGGACTGATTGTTACTTCCATGCGCGATTATGCGTCCTGGGGAATTTATATCTCAAACTTTGTATTTTTTGTGGCCATCAGTCTGGTAGGTTCGTTAATTACCGCGGTACTTCGTTTAACGAATGTGAAATGGAGTACTCCCCTAACCCGGATTGCGGAGATTATTGCGGTTTCTGCAATTACATTTGCTTCCCTTATTATCATTGTAGATATGGGGCGGCCCGACAGGTTTTATAACCTGTTCATTCACGGCCGATTGCAATCGCCCATTGTTTGGGATGTAATTGTGATTACCACCTACTTTTTTATCAGTATCCTACTTTTATACTTTCCGCTTCTTCCCGATCTGCAAATAATGATCGGTTTAAAATCAAAGACCAGTAATTTTTTACATAAACTCTATGTTTTTCTGGGCTCTTACTGGAAGAATACACCTCAACAAATTCATATCAGTGAGAAAGCGATCAGCATTATGGCGATTACCATAATCCCTGTTGCTTTTGCTATTCACACCGTTACTTCCTGGTTATTTGCCACTACTTACCGGCCAGGATGGGATAGCACTAATTTTGGAGCTTATTTTATTTCTGGCGCATTTCTGGTAGGTGCCGGTAGCGTATTAATTGCCATGTATGTTTTTCGCACACACTACAATCTTCAAAAATATATTACCAATGACCATTTTGACAGAATGGGGAAAGTAGTAGTGATGCTTGCATTATTGTATCTCTATTTTAATGTGAATGAATTTCTGGTCCCCGCATTTAAAATGAAAAAGCCTGAAGAAGAGCACCTGAGGGGTTTGTTTACGGGAGAATATGCCGGCATATTCTGGTTTGCGATAACCACAGCAATGATTATTCCAATTGTGATATTATTATTTAAAAAGGGACGTAAGCCTTTACCGGCATTTATAGCAGGTATATTGGTTGTGATAGGATCCTGGTTTAAAAGATACCTTATCGTTACCCCTACCTTATTACATCCGTTTTTACCTATGCGTGATGTGCCAGAAAGCTATAAGCATTATTTTCCCAGTTGGGAAGAATGGTCCATCGCCATTGGATCATTGGCAGGTGCCCTGTTAGTGATAACCATTTTCGCAAGGATCTTCCCTATTATACCTATTCAAGAAACGATCACAGAAAACGAACAGCATGAAAAAGCATAACCTGGTATCCATTGCCCTTATTCTTTTCAGTTGTATCAGTTTTGCTTCATTTGCACAAACTGCGGCTGCTAAGAAAGACCTGGTAGTAAAACTCCACTACTTTAATAACAATAATCAAATGCAATACCTGGTTGCTGATACCAAGACTAAGGTAGACGGTAAGTTTCAGGTAGTGCCAGGGGTTACCCTTCGGTTTTTTATATCGGGAGATACCACTGCTGCCAATTACCTGGGCAGTTGTGTAACCAATGCTAAAGGCAAGGCGCTGTTATTGATCCCCGCCCTTGCCAAACAGGAATGGAATAAATCTGCTATACAATCTTTTCAGGTAATTTCACCCGCTACTAAAGAGTATGAAGATACCAAAGCAGATGTGTCTATTACAAAAGCCAAAATTAAAATAGATACTTTGGCTGATAGAAAGATAACAGCCGTTGTAATGGAATTAAAAGATACTGTTTGGACTCCTGTAAAAGGTGTAGATCTTAAAATAGCTATCAGAAGGTTAGGTGGTGATTTAAATGTTAGCGAAACTCAAACCTATACTTCTGACTCTCTTGGCATGGTAAATGCCGAGTTTAAAAGAGATAGTTTACCGGGAGACGCCAAGGGGGTATTAACGCTGGTAGCAAAAGCAGAAGATAATGACACGTATGGAAATATTTCTGCAGAAATTCCTGCTGCCTGGGGTGTTCCCACCACGTATAACTCACCCTATGACAGAAGAACCTTATTTGCCAGGCGAGGGCATTCACCCATCTGGCTCGAGTTAATGGCTTACTCTATTATTGTGGCTGTTTGGGGGGTGCTGATTTATTTATTTATTCAAGTAAGGAAATTGAAAAAAATAGGGCTAAGCGCCTGATTTATCTGATTTAAAAAATGCCGCAATTAGCGGCATTTTTTATGTAAATTATGTAAAGCAGGAAACCTCTACTAATGGAAATTCATTGTGAACTCCCTGGCGCTCAGGTTATTAAGGAAGACTGTTTTTTTGGTAATTCATGTAACAATTATCCTCTTTTGTTTTATACTAATAGAATGGATACATCTGGTGTTTGTATTGCCTTTACCGTTTACAAAATTGTAAAAGCAAATCCATACACTTTAGTTAATTTTGTGATAGATTAATGATGCATACATGCCCCTTACGAATACTCACCAGAATCCGGATTTTCAGCAGGCACTATTAGGGCAAATCTCTAAGAATATATTTGATTTCCTGGCTGTTTTAAATAAAGCAGACAGAAAAATTGTTTTTGTAAATGAGAAAGGCGCGAACATGTTTGGCTATAATAAGCCCGCAGATATGCTGGATACTTATGCACCTTCTTTACGAAAATTGGTTCCCGAACAGACGGAGTTGGATGAAATGCTGGTGGAGATTACCTTAAATGGATTTTATACCAAGGAAACAGAATTTATCGATAAAAATGGGGTGCCCTTCTGGGGACAACTGCATTTACATGCTTTTAATTCCGGCAATAAGGAATACCTGTTAATGCAAATTGAAAAAATTGACAGAGTAAAACATGCAGAAGACCGTTTAAAAAAAGAAGAAAACCGATTCGGTGCCTTAGTAAATTATGCCTCTATTGGAGTAGTAATTGTTAACCAGAAGCAGGAGATTGCTTTATTAAATCCATTTGCCCTTCGATTATTTGGGTATACGATGGAGGAGCTGGAAGGCAAACGACTGGATACCTTAATTCCCCGAAGATTTCATCAAAAGCACGAGGTACATCACAAAAATTACCACGAAAAACCGCAGAGCAGACCCATGGGCATTGGTATGGACCTGTTTGCTGTTAAAAAAGATGGCACTGAATTTCCTGTTGAAGTTAGTCTGGGTACATTCGATACCGGCAACGAAACTTTTGCCATTGCTTTTGTAAGTGACATCACTGTACGTAAGAAAGGAGAAGAACAAATCATACAATTGACTGTTGAGTTGGAGGCTAAAGTGAGAGAAAGAACCGATGCATTAGCATTGACCATTTCAAAACTGGAACAACAGATCAAAGAAACCGAAGAAGTAGAAGCGGAGCTAAGAAAATCACTGGAAAAAGAAAAAGAGCTCAATGAGTTAAAGTCAAGGTTTGTATCTATGGCTTCTCATGAATTCCGTACACCACTAAGCACTGTATTGTCCTCTATTTACCTGCTACAAAAATATACCAGTACTGAAGACCAGCCCAAAAGAGAAAGACATATTGAAAGGATTGCCTCTTCTGTAAATATGCTCACAGAAATCTTAAACGACTTTTTAAGCGTTGGCAAGATTGAAGAAGGTAAGGTGGGGATTAAATATAGCCATTTCAATATCAGGGAATTTATATCCGTTATTGTAAATGATATACATACTATTGCTAAAAAAGGGCAAAAGCTAACATACCATCATACAGGAGAAGAAAAAGTATGGCTGGATGCATCGCTGTTGAAGCATATTGTTCTAAACCTGGTATCCAATGCCATTAAATTTTCCCCCGAAGAATCTGAGATACTGATTAAGACCAGCCAGGAAAACCTTGCTTTACAGATGAGTGTAATAGATAAAGGCCTGGGTATTTCAAAAGAAGACCAGCAACATTTGTTTGAACGTTTTTTCCGGGGTGGCAACGTTACGGCCATACAGGGAACCGGTTTGGGCCTCCATATTGTACAGAAATACGCGGAGTTAATGAATGGTCAGGTGACCTGTAAAAGCGAGCCGGGAAAGGGAACCGAGTTTATTATTTCATTTGACCTGAAAAATCAATAATTTTAATGCACCTATTTTCTGCCAGTTTACGCCAAATGGCGTTTAGTGGCCTATGTTTGTGTGAGAAATCCATAAAAAATGACTTATGAAGAAGATTCTGCTAATAGAAGATAATTCGAATATCAGGGAAAATACTGCAGAAATCCTGGAATTGGCCAGTTATACGGTGCTAAGTGCCGAAAATGGAAAAATTGGAGTGGAATTGGCTATACAGGAAGTGCCAGACCTGATTATTTGCGATATCATGATGCCGGTTTTAGATGGATATGGGGTTTTGCATATGTTGCAGAAAAATCCGACCACCAAGCATATTCCCTTCATTTTTCTTACTGCCAAAACCGAAAGGGCTGATTTTAGAAAGGGTATGGAACTGGGAGCAGATGATTATATCACCAAACCTTTTGACGGCACCGAATTAATGAATGCGGTTGAGAGTCGTCTTAAAAAAGTAGACCTGTTAAAAGAAGTGTTTACAGAAGGATTACAAGGGTTTGGGAAACTGGTACAGGCCAGTAGCGGAAAGGATTTATTGGCAGAACTGGCCAGCGACAGAAATACCAATTTATACAAGAAAAAGCAAACGATTTACTCAGAAACCAACCGGCCTAACTGTTTATTTTATTTATTGAAAGGGAAAGTAAAGACCTATAAGATCAATGATGATCGTAAAGAACTGGTTACCGGCTTATATAACCAGGGAGATTTTTTGGGCCATATTGCCCTGCTGGAAAACACCAATTATAAAGAAACTGCAGAAGCTATCGAAGAAACCGAGTTAGCGGTAATACCTAAAGAAGAATTTGAATCCTTAATCAGTAACAGTCCGGAAGTGAGCCGAAAATTTATTCAGTTACTGGCAAAAAATATCTCAGAAAAGGAAACCCATTTACTGGCACTCGCCTATAATTCACTTCGTAAAAAAGTGGCTGATTCTTTATTATTGATTTTTAGAAAATATAATGCAGATAGAAAGCCGGGATTTTCTATTGATGTTAGTCGCGAAAATCTTGCCACTATTGCAGGAACAGCTACAGAATCACTCATCAGAACATTAAGTGATTTTAAATCAGAAAAATTGATTGAAATCAGAGATGGTGCCATCCTGATTCTGGATGAAAAAAAGCTGGAGAACCTGATCAATTAACACTGATTAATTATAAGCCCAAACAGGTTAATTATACGCCATCACTTACGTAATTATTGAATTCGTATTTGAGTTTTGTGAAGGTTTGCTCTGTTTTTTCTAATTCAACACGTAATTTTTTTTGCTTCTTTTTTATCTCTTTAAAAGGATCACTATTTTCAACTGAATCCTGGGCCAGTAATTTATTCAGATCACGGATCTCCATACGCAAATAACCGATAATTTCATCTTCTTTTAGAAAATGATTCTGGAAATATTCAATCCTTTCCAGCAAAGCTTTATCGTTTACATCCATTATTTGAAGAATCTCAGATAAACGGTTTTTCAGGATGATATACTCATCCGTTAAAAACCGAATTACACGCCCCCATGCTTCATTCTCATGTCGAAATTGATGTAAGACAGAAACCCGTTTAGTCAATATATCCCTCTTTTCCATTTTGTGTTTACACTTATCCTTTTTACAAAATTATTTTTTTCCTAGTCAAGACCCCTGACCACGGTCAGGCAAAATCCTGATATAAATCAGTATACCCTTTTAAAAAGGGTATACTGATAAGTAACAGAGAGTGGTTTGATACAGATCATTGAAAAAAAGGCTATAGAGAATTAGATTTGGTTACAGAACAGAAGCTGTGTTGCTTTTGTTCGGATGATGTTGAGGAAGTTTTGATAACATTAAATAGATGAGCCATGAAAAAGATATTACTCGTTTTCGACGGAAACCATTTTTCTGAAGGGGCTTTTGCTTTTGCGAGAGAGCTAAATGAAAAGAGCCCCATTTTACTTACCGGGGTTTTTTTACCACAGGCAGATTTTGTAGATCTATGGTCCTATACAGATGGAGCCATGATTGGCCCATTATTTCTATCCAGGATTGAAGGAGAAGAACCTGGTAAACTGGAAAAAAATATCACCCATTTTGAAACCTTATGTCTGAAAAATGGCATTGATTTCAGGGTGCATAAAGATTTTAATGAACTGGTTTTACCCGAGTTAATCAAAGAAACCCGGTTTGCAGATTTATTAATCATTGGCAGCGAATCTTTTTTTGCCAGTCTGGGAACCCATGAGCCGAATGATTTTCTAAAAGATACCCTTCATGAAGTGGAATGCCCAGTACTGGTGGTTCCGGAAGATTTCAGCTTCCCAAAAACAAATGTGCTTGCCTATGACGGAAGCCGGTCTTCCGTATACGCCATCAAACAATTTGCTTACCTGTTTCCTGAATTTGCCGGAAACACCACGATTTTGGTATATGCAAAAGAAAATGGAGAGCTGTCTTTGCCAGATGAAATCAATATGGAAGAGCTGGTAGCCAGACATTATAAAGATCTAACCATCACTAAGCTCAATGCAGATGCGAAAGACTATTTCAGAACACCTATACTGGAAAGGAAAAAAGCATTAGTCGTCAGTGGATCATTTGGAAGAACAGGCCTGTCAACACTATTCAAAAAAAGTTTTGTAAATGACCTGATTAGAGATCATAAGATTCCGGTATTTATTGCACATCGCAAATAAACTTTCCATTAGTAGCATTTCAAAAAAAACCGCCCGAATATTTTGGGCGGTTTATTTATTCGTTATAGTGCATATCAGGCAAAATTATCTTCTATCACCAGGTCAGCAAAACGTTTATTCATTAACTGCTCCTGAACTTCAGCCTCGTGAAATACATTCGCTGGTTGCTTTAATTCAACGGCTTTGGCAAAAGCGGCAGCCGTTCCGTAAGTATTGATTTTGAAACGGGTAATTTCCAGTACACAATCAATCAAACAGGCATCTTTAAACATAGCATCTGAACGGCTTTTCAATTTTTCCTTTGCTTCCTGGATAAAGGATTGCATCACCCGATTAGAAAGTGTTGGAAGCGTTTTTTTATTGGTTTTGATAAAACTGTCCATTTTCTGAATATGTTCATCCGTAAATGCCAGGTATTTTTCTAAAGCTGTTTTTAATTCTAAGGAGCCTGCTCTGGATATCCAGTCTGGCAATACCTTTTTCAGCTGCATCTCTGCGCTGGTAAACCTGCGGGCATCATAATCCAGCAGATTATAAATAGCGGCGGTGGGTTGCAGATCTGGTGACATAATGGTTCTACTTTAATTCTATGATACAAATCTATCCGTACGAATGAAATAAGGAAATGACTGTTATCAGCCATTTTCCTAATGTTTCTCATACAGAAGCCCTTTTACTTCAGCGTTCTGTTTAGCCAAATCCTGGTAATACCTCCACATAGCTATTCGTTCTATAGAATAGAATGGCAACCTCTATATTCCTTTATACGAGTTCAGATTGCATAATTACCAATGGAACAACCGGATGCAGGATCAGGGGTTTAGAACTGCTCTTGTGAAACAATTTTTGGAAAAAATCCAATTTTCTGTTTAATATAATCAGCATATCCAACTGCAACTTATCAGATGCATCTATAATGCCTTGTGCAATATTTTCATTAATGGAATAATATAATTCCGGTTTACATTCCTTAAACCGATGACTTAATAAATGTAATGGAGCCGTAGAAGCGAGTTCTTCCGCCTTGTTTTTACTAATATGTATGATGGAGAGTGTTGCCTCAAATAATTTTGACAGTTCCTGTAGTTTATCTACCGGAACATCATAAATGGTTTCCAAATCGCACGCAAGTCCTATATGATGAATACCCCCATATTTCATGTTTTGCGGAATAATGAACAAGGGATAATGCATATTTCTGGCTGCATATAAAGTATTGCTACCAATCAATAGTCTTTCAGTGGACCCGCTTTCCTTCGTTCCCATGATCACCAGATATGGTTTTTCCTGCTTGCAGGCCTGTTCCAGTTCAAACTCAATCGTGCCTACAACTACTTTTGTGCGTATCGTAATTTTTCCGGTTCCGGCGTGTACTAATAATTGTGCGCGTAATTCAGCAAGACTTTTGATAGCCTCCTGCAGCATTTCTTCATACTCGTTTTCTGTTAAAGCCACTTCCACTACCGTAACAGGAATCTGTACCACGTTTAATAATAACAGATCAGCCTGTATTGCTATTCCCAGGTCTGTGGCATAAATGGCTGCATTTTCTGCAGCAGGAGAAAAATCGGTAGGGACAATCAGCGTTTTCATAATATTTGCTTGTGAACTAAAGTTAATGGGTAGCCCAGAATTACGAAATGACTGTAATTATGTTAGGGCCTGACAATTGTCAGTTATCAGGTAAAGCAGGTAAAACCTGCAATTCATTTTGCCGTGAAATCAAACAATCTTTATTTTTACAACCCATCAGCCAACTTAGCTCAGCTGGTAGAGCATTTCATTCGTAATGAAAGGGTCGTCGGTTCGAGTCCGATAGTTGGCTCCCTTTTTATATTTAAAAGGCAATAGTTTATAGTTTTCAATTAAACCTAAAATCTGCCCTCTCACCTTAAATTGGGTCAGGAATGGGTCAGAAAAATTACAAGGGAACTGTCAGTATTTCTAATGCTGATGGCAGAATTAGGCTTAGATGGAGATATAACTCTCAAAGATTCTCATTAAGCCTTTATAACTACAGTAAATCAAATCTTTTACAAGCCAAAAAAACAGCTCTCTTACTCATTATAAATACATTGGAATTACACCTAAAAGGTAAACCATGAGAGAGTTAATATTTCTAAAGTGACTTATCAGTTATGTTATCTGATTGGCGTAATTTATTTGTAGAAGGAAAATACAATAATCTTATTTCATCCAGAATTAATGCTCCCATCTTATTTTTTGCCCTGCATTTTACATTTATATTTATTTGCAAAATTGAATCAGGTTTTATAGGGTTACGCCTAATGGAATCTCTTTGCCTTTTGAATTCTTCAATTAAAATATCACCTGGCTTTAGAATGGTTTCTATTTCTGAGCTTGAGAAGTCAGGATTTTCAGTAATTGTTTTAGTTTGATTTTTATAGATACTTGTTATATCGCTGGTATATATATCAACATTAAGTGAATCAAAATTTTTTCCCCTTAAAGTATCAAAAGACATAGATACATACTCATATGATTTGGGGTCATTGAAATCAACTACCACAGAATCTTTCATAAAGGCTTTTGCCCTAGCTTCTAATGATGGTTTTGTATTACAAGAAATTAATAATATTAAAATGAAACCTGTTTTTGAGAAATTTTTAATAAGTGCCAGAATGTTAGGTATTAATGATGAGAATGGATAATCCAGTCTCTGTGACCAGGTATTTCCGGTTTTGCTTGACCAGAAAAACTGCTGATTATCAATCCATTTAGTGGTCAGACTTAACCGGATTTCAATGGTCAAGGTCTCCGGATTTTCCACACAGATAAAGCAAGTCTTGAAAAAGGGTTGGCTTTTTCGCAAGGGGTTGAATATGTAATCGTGAATGGGACTATTGTATTAAAAAATGGCAAAACCGTTGCTTCCGTTTTTCCCGGACAAGCCATTTATGGGAGATTTAAAAAGTAATAAAATATAGTATATAACCTCATCACCCTAATAGTATGTATCTATTCATTTTCGAATACCAAGAAGGATTATGATCTCTACTTAAATATGAAGACATTACCCTTTATCAAAATGATTGTAACAACCTTGTTGATATTTATATCAACCCTATTATTGGCATGTGATTGTATCAAACCAAAATTGATAGAACGTATCAATTCTGCCGACTTTATTGCAACTGTGGTAATACATGCTATTCGGCCGGATAATTCGGTACCTGGATATGCTAGAATTGAATTTGATTTAATTACCCTTTTTAAGGGGAAGCATACAAAAGACTTACAACTATATAGTCTTGCAACCAGTGATTGTGCTTTTTCTGCCAACATGCTTACAAAATGGTTGATTTTTGCCAGGTATAACACAACCGGGCATTTATGTTTTGATGTCTGTTCCTTCCCAGAACAGTTAGATAGAAAAATGGACAGTATACATAATCCAAATGCCCAAAGAAATTATAATCGTTCGCTAGAATTGGAAATAAATTTCCTGAATTACCTGAAAGAAAAAAAACTTAGTCCGAAAAACGTTTACCAGATCAGCAGTAGATTTAACAAAAACGCTATGCAACAATTCAGGGGCATTGATCCGCCCAAAGAGAGATTTGCTATTTATAAAATTTGGGTTAATCAGAATGTAACAGTAAAAAAAATAAAAGCGATCAAAGAATTCAGCAACAAACATTTGTCCGAAGCCCTTCTGACCTATATTACTGATAATATCATGCTCACTCAAATTGACCAACTTGCTAAAATACCTAAGGAAACCGAAATATGTATCGCCTTGTTTTTCTATCCGGCTGAGGATGGCTTCCCTTCCTTTATCAGCGAATATGACTAATAAGTTTTTATTAGAAGGCCCGTTTCCTGACCAGAGCAACTCAATTAAATAATATTTTCTTTCTCGCCGCTGTTGGTCGCATGACCCAACCAATCATCATTAGGGCAAAATTAAAATGGAAAGGTTTTTTTCTCCTACTGCCTGTTACCCAATGATTCATACCTGGAAAATCGGCTTAGAATTACGCCCATTCTATTATTCATCCATTAAATCATTGATAATCAATCCGATTTCAAATGAATAGTAGGTTCTTTTGCTTTTGGTTGCGGAAGTTTCCAGGCTTACTACCAGGGCTATTTCGCGGCTTTTTATTGTTTTTTTCGTCTCAAATTCGAGGTTCACCCACAGTTCACCCACAGTATACCCACAGTATACCCACATTTTAGTGGGTTAATTGTGGGTATACTATGGGTGTACTGTCTTTAAAGGACGGATAAAAGAATAACCGAACGCGTACCTAATATGGCAACAAATAACAATGAGGACTTAATGAGAATAATGTTTTATGGGAGAGATTTACCGGTTACTATTGTTGGACGGACCTGCAAATCACACCTTTTATATTTAGCTAGAACTTGGTACTTTGTAACCAGTATTGATGAGATTGCCATATGATTGAATACCTGCTAAAAGTAATTAAACGATGATGAAAGAGAATACGATAACAATTTTACATCCTTTTCTGACAGTTAAGAATGCGGAAGCTGCGGTCAGTTTTTATATAGCTGCTTTTGGAGCAATTGAAATGAAAAGGCATGGTAAGCCAGGTGAAAAATTAATGGCTAAAATCAGTATTGAAGGTGCTGAATTTTGGGTGGGTGATGAAGAGCCCCAATGTGATCATTTTAGTCCCGATTTAACATCGAAAAGCTCCTCAATCAGAATCATTTTGGAAACTATACGAGCCGACGAAATATTTGAAGCAGCAATAAAATTGGGAGCAACACAAATTTGCCCAATGACCACCGAAGACTTTTGGAGAATTGGTAAACTGAAAGACCCTTTTGGACATGTGTGGGAAATCGGGTATGTTTTAAATAAATGATCCTTTGTCGTTGTTGGTCGCCTGATCAACAACCAAGAAGTTTGTAACGGCGGAATCAAAAAAGATAATCAAAGTTGTTGGTTGGTCGACCAACAATGGCACGAGAATCATTATTTTCTTTCAAACCGCAAAACCTCTAATCACGAGACTATGCAAAAACATTTTTAAAAATTGTACTTAGCAATTATTCTATTTCTTCTAGGACTTCCCTTGGCAATAGCTACTATTGATTTTTTAGGCTTTCTATATAAAGGAAGAAGAATTGTCAATAGGTTTATTATCAGGGTAATTGAAATAGCTGCATTGATCGTTTTACCTTATTTATATGTTTCTCAGGAGAATAAAAATGATTGTTGCGGGGAAAGCGCTGTATTTTCACCCCAGCATCAATTAACCATCTGGGTTATTGTGATACTTTGCCTGATTGCTTATTTCTATTCTGTCTACAGAAAACAAATTGCTACGCCTATTTTGGAAGTGCTTGTAAATAGTTTCCTGCTGCTTGGTATTGTATTCAATATTTTTATTGCTATTCATACAGGTAGTACATTGCTTGCTATTGCCGGAAATTTGCCTATTATTTTGCTGGCCATTTTAGCACTTGTTAAAAATCAGAAATCATTTATAGAACAGTCAGAACTAACTGCCTTTGTTCCGAAAAATCGTTTTGAAAAAATAGCATTAGTTATTTTACAATTTCAACCCATTCTAAAATTTCCTATTCTGTTTATTCTTTGCTTACCCTTACTGGTAATCATAACAGCTATCCTATTATTATTCGGACAAAAAACCGATTCCCTTATCCGTGCATTTACAGACACCTATAAGCACGGTTTTTCAGAATGGGATTATCAGTGTGATAATGTTTCTTGCGGCGGGCATTATCTATGCTCAGTGGCTGCAAACGGTCACCCGCAAATAGTTAAGCCAAACAGAAGAGGTATACGAAACGGGCATCCGATTATTTGCAACCGACAATTACTTATTGCCAATGCTTTTGAGGATTTGATCCAGGAAAAACTTCCTGTTCTGCACAAACTCATCAGAAATCAATACAACAAACTAGGTAACCTGATACATCGGTATTACACCATTTTTAATAATAGGTTTATCTCAGATTGCATTTATTTCCTGATGAAACCATTGGAATGGTTTTTCATTGTGATATTATATTCGTTTGATCGAAAACCAGAAAATCGAATAGCTAAACAGTATATAAGTACAATAGACAGGATTAAACTTGATAATTTCAAGTAACCCTTTTTATTGTACAACAAAAATTGTGTACTTATTGTAGTTGTGACCAGCGACAGGGAAGGAATATCGAATATCGAACAAGGAATGAGGAAGTAAGTAGAAGGACTAGCAACTATTGAACAGGTAGTAACAAATCTTGGTCATGCGACTAAGGGGGGAGAAATATTACTTATTTCGCCATTGTTGGTGTTATCACCAACAACAAATAGTGTTTTCGCCATTGTTCGTGTTATGACCACAGGTGTTTGGAAGAAATTTATTTGATACTTATTGCTTATCCTTTCACTTTCTCCATGTTCCTACGGAACATGAGTTCCTTCTTGCGCAAATGGGTATAATGGGTGAGGCCTAATTTATATAACGTTAAAGCTATAACCATTCTAAACACCTAAAATAGGCAAGGAATACCTATTTTCTTCCGAACACCTGTGGTCAGGCGACCAACAAGGACAAAACGCAATTAATATTACTTATTTATTAACTATACTCCCTATCTCTTCATTCCCTATCCAATCCCAAATTTCTCCAGAATTAACCACTAGTTTTGAGAAGCCCATATGGGTTTCATCTATGCTTAGAAAAACTGCCGGTATTTTCTGCACATGGGTCCTTATTTTTTTAGGCGGATCCCTGGATGCCCAAACAGCCATTCCTTTGGGTGAAGCAGTGCAGAAAGCTGCCATTAATTACCCCGCACTAAAAGCCAAAGCCCTTCAGGTAGAAGCACTAAAAAAGAATATACAGGTAGTTTCGAATACCGGACTACCCTCATTGGATGCTTCTTACCAGGTGAATTATGCTACGTATAATAATATCACTGGCATGGCTTATCCTACTTATCTGGTACCTATAAGCGGTCCGCCTTCTAAGGATAATAATCTGGCTGGTGTTTTTGGAAGTGCTACCGGTCTCCTACTTAACTGGCAACCCTTCACTTTTGGTCAGCGCGAATCGCAGACTGCTTTTGCCAAAGCCGGTGTTACACAAGCGAACTCAGATCTGGCTAATGAAATATTGCAGCATAAAGTAAGGGTAGCGAATGCCTATCTGGATGCATTGGCGGCAAAAGAGTTGTTACAGATATTTAGAGAAAACCTTAGCCGCAGTCAGGCTAATTTAGCATTGGTGCAAAACCTGGTTGCCAATGGTTTGAGACCGGGGGTTGACTCTGCGCTGTTTGCGGGCGAAGTATCAAAAGCTACCGCCGAATTATTAAACCATCAACGCAATTATGAACAGGCTTTGTTGAATCTATCCCAGTTGATGGGGGTTACGGATAATATTACGATTAGTGACTCCTCCTATAGTTATCGATTACCCGTGAATGGAATTGTTGCCGATTCATTACAACACCCCTTACTCGCTTTCTATCAATCTGCTATTGATCTGGATCTGGCAAAGCGGAAAACCATTGAAAAAACGACTTTGCCGGGACTGGGCTTTTGGGGTACTACTTATGCGCGTGGCTCAGGTATTCAATATGATGGAACGGTAAAAAGTCTGGACGGATTGGGATTGCAGAGAGTAAATTATGGTTTGGGAATACAATTGAGCGTGCCTTTATTACAATCCATGAAGATTAAGCCGCAACTGCAGCAACAGGATATTCAGGCCAGAGCAGATAAAGAAAAATTGAATGAACTGAGTTTGCAGCTTAACCGGCAAATGCGAATAGCGGATACCACTTTACGCTACGCACTGGAAATTGTAAAGCAGAACCCCGCATTATTGCGTTCAGCTGCCTTTGCTTACACTACCATGGTTTCACGCTACAATGCTGGGTTAGCGAACTATACAGATATTGTTCAGGCGCAATACAATCTGATAAAAGCAGAAGACGATGATAAAACAAACCATATAGCCGTATGGAAAGCGTTTCTATATAAGGCCGCAGTTGCAGGTGATATTGATTTATTTCTAAAACAGGTTAAATAAGCAGTATGAACTTAATCAAAGGGGCTTTACAGAAACCGGTTACGATTATCGTATCTGTACTGGCCATCCTGTTTTTTTCTTTTATCACGCTTCAAAAAATGAAGATTGATATCTTCCCCAAAATGGGGTTGCCCACCATTTATGTGGCACAACCCTATGGGGGATTATCGCCCGAGCAAATGGAGGGATTTGTGACTTCGTATTATGAATACCATTTTTTATATGTAACGGGTATCAAATATGTTGAATCCAAATCTATCCAGGGTGCTGCCATCATCAAGATCGTTTTTCAGGAAGGAACAGATATGAGTCAGGCGATGGGTGAAGTGGTGGGCTATGTAAACAGATCAAGGGCATTTATGCCTCCGGGCACGGTGCCTCCTTTTATTACGCGTTTTGATGCAGGTAGTATTCCGATTGGTCAATTGGTATTTACATCCAGCACAAAAACCCTCGGAGAAATTCAGGATCTGGCGCTGTTTAAAGTGCGTCCCATGTTCTCTACACTTCCGGGTGTATCTGCGCCTCCTCCTTTTGGTGGTAACCAGAAAACGGTGATCATCAAAATTAATCCGGATAGAATTCGTGATTATCATTTATCTCCCGATGATGTGGTACAGGCATTGGCAAAATCGAATACGATTAGTCCGGCAGGTAATCTTCGCATTGGCGATGAAACCATGATCATTCCGCAAAATTCTGTTGTTGAAAATATTAAAGAGCTCGAAAATATTCCGCTTAGTATCGGTTCAGGACCGGCTGTTTATGTAAAAGATATTGCCAATGTAGAACTGGGTGCGGATATCACAACTGGCTATGCACTGATTAATGGAAAGCGCTCTGTATATATACCGGTAACCAAACGCGCCGATGCGGCTACCTGGGATGTGATCAAACGAGTGAAAGCGGCTTTACCCGATATGCAGGCTGCGGTACCCGATGATATTAAAGTATCTTATGAATTTGACCAGTCAGGCTATGTGAGCAAATCTATCCGTAACCTGATCTTTGAAGGATTATTGGGTGCTTTACTTACGGGTTTAATGGTATTTCTGTTTTTAGGTAATCTCCGTAGTTCAGTAATCGTATTATTCACCATTCCGATGGCTTTGCTATCAGCAGTGATTTGTTTGGGTGCATTTGGACAAACCATTAATATCATGACCTTGGGTGGTTTGGCATTGGCGATTGGTATATTGGTGGATGAAGCCACGGTAACCATTGAAAATATCCATAGTCAGTTAGAAAAAGGAAAACAGAAACCAAGGGCTATTCTTGATGCATGTCTGGAAATTACGTTTCCGAAATTGCTGATACTACTCTGTATTCTTGCTGTATTCGTTCCTTCTTTTTTTATGACAGGCATCCCCGCTGCTTTATTTGTTCCTTTATCATTAGCCGTTGGTTTTGCGATGATCGCATCTTTTCTGTTATCACAAACCATGGTTCCGGTTTTGGCTAACTGGATTCTGAAAGACAAAATGAATTCCGGAGTACATGAAAAATTTAATCGATTCAAAGAAAGATATACAAACTGGTTACAGCGGATAAGTGGTTTAGCAAAATGGTTGGTTCCGGTATATATACTGGCATCAATTGGTTTGGTAATCCTCTTATTTCATTTCAACGGTACCGAAATATTTCCCAGAACAGATATGGGGCAGGCACAAGTTAGGGTAAGACTGGCTACCGGCACAAGAATAGAAAGAACAGAAGAAGCTACGCAAAACCTGTTGGGGATAGCAGACAGTATCAGCCATGGAAAAATAGCCATCAGTTCTGCGTTTGTAGGAACACAGCCCTCGAGCTATCCAGTTAATTTAATTCATTTATGGACCAGCGGTCCGCAGGAATCTGTGATCAGGATCAATTTGCAACCTGGTTCAGGAATTAATATTGAAGCGTTCAAGGAAGACTTGCGTTCGGCAGTTAAAAAAACGATGCCAGGAGTGGTTATCTCATTTGAGCCTGGCAACCTGATAGAACAGGTAGTAAACCTGGGCTCCAATAACCCAATTGAAATAGCTGTATTGGGTAAGAATCTTTCTCAATCACGGGACATTGCCAATAAGCTCGAAACAAAATTGAAAACCATATCTTTTTTAAGAGATGTACAAATTGCAACGCCGCTGGACTATCCGAATATCAAAGTAGATATTGACCGGGTAAAAGCCGGACAGTTGGGATTAACGGTAGACCAGGTAAGTAAATCAATGGTAGCGGCCACTTCATCGAGTCGTTTTACACAACCGAATTACTGGCTCGATAAATCAACGGGTACTGCTTACCAGGTACAGGTAGAATTGCCACAGTACAAAATGAATTCGCCGGAGCAGATGGAGTTGATACCGGTTTCGGGAAGCGGGAAAGCGCCTGTATATATGCGTGATCTGGCCAGCTGGAAAAAAACCAGTTCTCCGGGAGAATATGATCGGATCAATCAGCAAAGATTTATCACCCTTACTGCCAATATATATGAGAAAGATCTTGGGTTGGCCCAGCAGGAAGTTAATAAAGCAATTGTATCATTGGGCGAATTGCCCAAGGGTGTGAAGATAAATTTGCGTGGTCAAACAGAATTGCTGACTCAAACTATGTCGGAATTGCAATCCGGACTTATTATTACCATTGTGGTAATCTTCTTTTTATTGGCCATTAGTTTTCAATCGTTCCGGGTATCTATCTCAGTTTTATCCGTAATACCTGCCGTAGTTGCCGGGTCCCTATTTCTTTTATGGGTAACAGGTAAAACATTGAACATACAATCATATTTGGGAATGATTATGGCAGTAGGTGTGGCCGTAGCCAATGCGATATTATATATTACCAATGCGCAACAATACAGAAAACAGAAAGAGGCAAACGCTTATCAAACCGGAGCTGCAAATAGGTTACGTCCCATTATTATGACAGGTATGGCTATGATAGCGGGCATGACGCCGATGGCTTTAGGTTTTGGCGAAGGCGGTGATCCTACTGCTCCTTTAGGAGTAGCGGTGATTGGCGGATTATTATTTTCGATTATTGCTACACTTATTTTATTGCCACTGGTATATAAACTACTTACCGACAGAACTGTTTATCAAAATAATTCACTGGACCCTAATGATATCAATAGCCAATACTATGATCAGAAATTATCGTAACCATATATTATTAGTGGGTGCAAGCCTTGTAATAGCAGGGTTGTTCACTGCCTGCAACCAAATCAATAAAGAAGCTGCCAAATCAACTGGTGCTAAAGCAGACTCGGCAAGTATTTTCCTTTTGCAGAAACAAAAAATAAATAAGTCATTGGTATTTCCTGCCGAACTAACTGCATTGGAAAGAGCCGAGATATTTGCCAAAGTAAACGGCTATCTAAAAGAAGTAAAAGTAGATATTGGTGATCATGTTCAAAAAGGACAATTACTCGCTGTAATAGAAGCCCCGGAAATGATGGCCAATTATGCACAGGCAGTAGCCGATGTTCAATCGCTGAAAGCAAAATATACAGCCAGTAATGATGCATATCAACGAATTGCGAATGCTGCAAAAGTAAATGGTACCATTGCTGCCGTTGAATTGGAAAAAAGCAGAAACCAAATGCGCTCTGATAGTTCAGCGGTTGAAGCAGCGAAAGCAAAACAAAATGCTTTGGGGCAACTGAAAGACTATCTAATCATTCGCGCGCCATTTAATGGAACTGTTTCACAAAGAAATGGGGATGCAGGGGTTTTGGTGGGAAACGGAAATAGCAAACCGATATTGGTAATTGAGAATACTGCTCAATTGAGATTGCGTTTACCGGTTGAAGAAGCATATACTGGCGCAGTGGCAGATTCTTCCATAATTGCTTTTACGGTTGATGCCCAGCCAGATAAAATCTATCATGCGAAACTTAGCAGAAAAGCAGGTGTGATTAGTCAGGATAACCGCACAGAGATATGGGAATATATATATACCAATAGTAGTAAGGATTTGAAACCGGGAATGTTCGCCAACGCCCGAATTACTTTAGGCCGACCCAATCCTTCCTTTACGGTTTCACCCTCAGCCATTGCAACTACATTAGAAAAGAAATTTGTGATTCGGGTAAAACAGGGTAAAGCCGAATGGGTAGATATCAGAACCGGAATGAATACGGGTGATAGAATAGAAATATTTGGTAATCTTTCCGAGAACGATACACTGCTACAGAAAGCGACAGATGAAATAAAACCCGGAACCAGTCAGGCCATCAAAAAAAACTAGCCTTTTATTTTATCCTCACCCTTGTTGGTCAGGCGACCACAGGTGTTCGGAAGAAAATGGGTATTCCTTGCCTATTTTAGGTGTTTAGAATGGTTATAGCTTTAACGCTATATAAATTAAGCCTCACCCATTATACCCATTTGCGCAAGAAGGAAC